>JBMFUH010001007.1:0-2735 GCA_049966735.1 Isosphaeraceae bacterium | reverse complement strand
CGGGAAGCCAATTCGCTCCGGCAAGCGCTCGGGCTGGGCGATGCGTTCGTCGCGATGTACTCGGGCAATCTCGGCCTGGCGCACTCGTTCGATGAGTTCCTCGCAGCGGCCCGCCGGCTGCGCGATCGCCAGGACATCGTCTTCCTCTTCGTGGGCGGAGGGCCGCGCGTGGCCGAGCTGAAGGCCGCCCGCGACCGCGAGGGACTGACGAACATCCGTTTCCACGATTATTTCCCGAGGGAGGAGCTGCATCGCTCGCTCTCGCTGGCCGACGTACATCTGATCTCGATGCGCCCGGAGATGACCGGGATCGTCGTTCCCGGCAAGCTCTACGGCGTAATGGCGGCGGCTCGCCCCGCGCTCTTCGTCGGCCCGGCGCACTGCGAGTCGGCCGACACGATCCGCCGGGCCGGTTGTGGCGTCACCATCGCTCCCGGCGATGCCGACGGCGTGGTCGAAGCCATCACCCGGCTGTCGGCCGACCTGAATCTCGCCCGTCAGATGGGTCAGAAAGGACGGATCGCGCTGCTCGCCTCCCACGAACGCAGCCTCTGCTGCTACCAGTGGATCGAGCTCTTGCGCGACCTGCTGCGCCGGCCTGCCCCGGTGCTCAAGCCGGCACCGGCGCTCCGGCTGGGAACCGCCATGGTTCCCGCGGGCTCGCTGGGCCGTCCGGGACAATGAGTCCACAACTCGGCTCCTGTTCACGAGAGGGGTTTAACATGCATGCCAGGCAACTCCTGACATTCACTGTAATGTTTGTGGCGCATCTTGGCCTGGCTCACGCCCAGGAGCCGGCGGCCTCAAGCGTCGCGGAGATTCTCGACCACCACGATCGGCTCTTGATCCGCGACCTGGCCGCGTACTTGCAGAAGAACCCCAAGGCCGACGATCGCGACCAGGCTTACGCGTCGCTCTTCAACAAGGCCATCGAGCACGACTGGTTCGCCGACAACGAGCAGACGGCCCTGCGCTACCTGCAAATCGATCCCGATGGGCCGGTCAAGGCGCTCGCCCGGATGATCGTGACGATGGCCCGCGCCCAGGCCGGCCGGCACGACCAGGCGCTATTGCAGTACAAGGAACTGATGAAGGGGCTGGGCAAGGTTGATCAGGAGGAGTTCGCCACCAGCTTCAGCGACACCTTCGCCGCGTCGGCCGTCGCCGCCGGCGAGTTCGCGACCGCCCGCGAGGTTTACCGGGCCCTCGACGAACGGTTCGCCGACGTGCCCACCGTCCGCGAGAAGGTCACCCGGGAACTGAACCGGCTGGACAAGGTCGGCAAGCCGGCCCCCGTGTTCGACGCTCGCGACCTGGCCGGCCAGTCCGTCCGGCTCGAGTCGCTCAAGGGCAAGTACGTGCTGGTCGACTTCTGGGCCACCTGGTGCTCGCCCTGCCTTGCCGAACTGCCTCGATTGCAGGAGGCCTACCGCAAGTACAAGGGCGCGGGCTTCGAGATCGTGAGCGTGAGCCTGGACGAGACCCGCTCGGCCGTCGCCGACTTCGTCAAGGTGCGCAAGCTTCCCTGGTTCCAGCTCCACAACGCGACAGCCGGTGCCGACCTGGTGGAAGCCTTCGGCGTCAGCTCAATACCGGCGACCTACCTGGTCGATCCCGAGGGCAAAATCATCCGCCTCGACCTCCGCGGCCCCGCCCTCGACGCCACGCTGGCGAAGGTGCTGAAGGCGAGCGCGAAGTAAAACCGGGAGCCTGGAAAGAGTCCACCCGCGCTCGCCTGCCGGCGGACGTCCCGATGAACGCTTTGCTAAATGCCAAGCGATTCTCGCCAAGCCATTCTCGGGCTGAGATGGTAGACTAGAGGCGACATGGCCGATCGCGTCTATATCGAGACTACCTTCGTAAGCTACTTGACCGCCCGGCCCAGCCGTGATGTGGTGTTCGCTGGTCACCAGCAGATCACTCAGCAGTGGTGGGATACAAGGCGGAATGAGTTCGAGCTCTGCGTCTCCCAATTGGTGTTGGACGAAGCGGGGGGCAGGTGATCCTCAGGCGGCTCAGGTGCGGCTTGGTGTGCTGAAAGAGATGACCTTGCTGGAGACGACTCCTGAAGCCATGGCATGGGCGAAACAGCTTGTCCGGGCTGGCGCGTTGCCGGCAAAGGCCGCAGAAGACGCCCTGCATATCGCGATTGCGGCAGCGAATGGGGTGGCCTTCCTCCTGACCTGGAACTGCCGCCACATGGCGAACGCGACAATGCGGCCGGCAATCGAAACCGTGTGTGAGGCCAACGGTCTCAAAGCGCCAATCATTTGCACGCCCGAGAAACTCCTGGGGGACGAACCATGAAAGATCCCATCGTCGAGGAAGTCCGCAAGGTTCGCGATTCCCATGCGGCTCGGTTCGATTACGATCTGGACGCCATCTTTCGTGACATCAAGGAGAAGGAGAAGAAAAGCGGACGTAGGTACGTTTCGTTCCCTCCGCGTAGGGCAGAGTCGAAACCTGCACAGCAGCCTTCTCCGGCAGCCGTTTCGACTGCTCAGGGCTGGTCGGCTCTCCAGGAAGCCTCGTCCACCTCGGCGATCGGGCCCAGGCTGAGGGGGGCAACGCTTCCTGAATGCCTTCGATCTCCTGCAACTCCTCTTCCGCTTCGTTGCGCGGGGCGTTGATCCTCGCGTCGATTTCGTCACGTGTCGGGGCTGGTCGCCCGGTTTGCCGTAAGGCTCATCCGGGATTCCAGGGTGGTGGACCCGCTGGTTTTTCCACAAGTACCT
>JBMFUH010001006.1:0-2735 GCA_049966735.1 Isosphaeraceae bacterium | reverse complement strand
CCATCCCCACCTCGGTCAGAGTGGCCGGAGCGGCCCCGCGTCCCGGACGGTCGCCTCGGACGCATCAGGACGAACGAGGATCGAGCTGGTCATGCCGCCCCCGCAACACGTCAGCGAGGACCACTCATGAAACCCGAGGAACCTGTCTGGCTCACAGGGGTTGGTCTGGTCACCCCCCTGGGCTGCGATCTCGACACGTTGGAAGGAAATCTCCTGGCCGGGAAATCAGGCGTCGCCGCGGTCACAGCGTTTTCCACCGACGATTATCCCAGTCGGATCGCGGCGGCCGTGGACCGGGTTCCCTGTCCCTCAAGTCGCGATCCTGCCGTGTTCGCCGGCCTGCCCCGGCTCGAGCAAGCGGTGATCTGGTGCGTGGAAAGGGCGCTTGAGGACGCCGGCTGGTGGGGCCGTCATCAGGATGTTCGAATGGGCCTGGTGTTGGGCATCGGCGCCGAGTGGATGGAACTCTGGGAGGCCGATCGCCAGCGGCAGGGCAATCGCATCATCGACCCGGCGCAGGACGCCGAATCAACCGTGGACCGCGTGCGCCGGAGCTTCGGGTTGAGCGGGCCGGCGGTCTGCGTTTCCGCGGCCTGCGCGTCGGGCAACTTCGCGCTGGAGATGGGTCGGACGTGGCTGCGGCTGGGCCTCGTGGACGCTTGCATCGCCGGCGGCTGCGACATGGCCGTGACCCCCGTTGGCCTGGCAACCTTTGGCAACCTGCGAGCCCTGTCGCGACGCAACGACGATCCGCCCCGGGCCTCGCGGCCGTTCGATCGCCAGCGCGACGGCTTCGTGCTGGGCGAGGGAGGGGTGACATTCGTGCTTGAGCGAGCCGGCGCGGCGCGGCGACGCGGCGCGCATGCCTATGCGGAGATCGCCGGCTGCGGATTCAGCAGCGACGCCTTCCATCTCGTCATCCCCAGCCCCGACCCGGAGCCGGCCAGCCCGGCCGTCCGCAAGGCCCTGGCCGACGCGCGGCTCAATCTTGAGGATGTCGACCATATCAACGCGCACGCCACCAGCACGCCGGTCGGCGATGCCACGGAGGCAGCGGTGCTACGTAACGTGTTCGGCAGCAGGCTCAGCGAGATTCCGGTCACGTCGACCAAGAGCATGACCGGCCACTTGCTGACCGCCGCGGGAGCCATCGAGGCGCTCGCGTGTATTTCCGCCATGCGGCACAAGGCCATTCCTCCCACGATCAACCTCGACCACCCCGATGTGGACCTGGACGTCGTGGCCAGGGAAGCGCGGCCGCACCGGGTGAATGTGGCCATCTCGAACTCGTTCGGTTTTGGCGGCAGCAACTCGTGCCTGGTGCTCAGGACGGTCTAGAGCGCGAGCAGGTCAGTCTTTCCCGGAGTGAGCCCTCATGGTCGATCTGGCCCTGAAGATGCTGATCGACGACAAAGCCCGATTTCTGGCCACCGTGCTGGGAGTGGGCTTCGCCGTGGCGCTCGTGCTCATCCAGGTGGGGCTCTTCTTCGGGCTCCTGGAAAACGCCAGCATCACGATCGACAAGCTGGACGCCGACCTCTGGGTCGCCGCGCGGAACACGCCCAACGTTGATTTCGGCAATCCCTTCCCCGAGACCCACGTCCAGCGCGTGCGGTCGATTCCCGGCGTGGCCCGCGCCGATAACCTGATTGTCTGGTACGCCGTCGTTTCGCTGCCATCCGGCGCCAAGGAATCGGTGATCTACTACGGCCTGGACGACTTCAACCGCTGGAACTTTCCCTGGAACGTTGTCGAGGGCTCGACAGCCGACCTGCGGCGCGGCCGGTTCGTGTTGCTCGACGAGTCGGCATCCCGGCGCTTCGGCCCCTTCTCCGCGGGCGATGAGCGTGAGTTTCAGGCGCGCAGGCTCAAGGTGATCGGCCGCACCCGGGACGCCCGCTCGTTCACGACCAACCCGATGGCCTTCATCGACTACCGGCTTGCCCAGGATCTCTCTGCCGGCGAGCTGGGCGGGCAGACGACCTTCATCATCGTCAAGCTGGAGCGTTGGGCCGACGCCAAGGCCGTGCGGCAAGAGATCGAGCGGCGCCTGCCTTACAACGACGTCCACACCAAGGCCGAGTGGGCGGCGACCTCCCGGCGGTACTGGATCGAGAGCACCGGACTGGGGCTGACCATCTTCCTGACCGTCTCGCTGGGGGCGCTCGTGGGTGTGGTGATCGTGGCCCAGACCCTCTACGCCTCCACGACCGAGCACCTCGCCGAGTTCGGCACGATCAAGGCCCTGGGCGGGCGCGACCTCGACGTTTACGGCCTGATCGGCGAGCAGGCGATGTTCGCCGCCGCCTTCGGCTTCGCCCTGGGACTGGCGCTCACGTTCGGCTTGAGACCGTTTCTCGATCAGTTCGACATGAAGATGACCGTCTCGCCGGCGCTCGCCGCGCTGGTGTTCGTCGGAACGGAAGTTCTTTGCCTGTCGGCCTCGGTTCTTTCCCTGCGCAAGGTGCGCAGGCTTGACCCGGCCATCGTGTTTCGAGGGTGACCGACCAGCCGAAAGGAAGGATCTCCCCGATGCTCGTGCTCGATGCTCAGGATGTCCGCAAGACCTACCAGGAGGGAACGCAGGAGGTGCGCGTGCTCCGCGGGGTCTCGCTCGCGGTCTCACGAGGCGAGGTCGTCGCGCTGGAGGGCCCGTCCGGATCGGGCAAGACGACCTTGCTCTGTATTCTGGGCTGCTTGCTGGGGGCCAGCGGCGGGCGGGTGAACATCGAGGG
>JBMFUH010001005.1:0-2740 GCA_049966735.1 Isosphaeraceae bacterium | reverse complement strand
CCATTTCGAGATCCGAGGGCCCGCCACACCGCTCGATCAACACCGCCGGTCACGAAGCGGACCGAGCCATCGCCCATGACCGCATTTACCCCTCCCCTGTGATTGCTTCTGGCCGTCGAGACTCCGAACGAGGTGACGAAGTACATATTCAGCGCGTCGGGGATGGCCCCGTTCGGTTCCTGGGCGTGAGTGTAGCCAGTTATTTCCCTTCCCGAGTAAAACCAATTGTTTCCGGCTTGCGTATACGCCGGGAAGTGTTGCTGGGCCGCGACGCGGCACCACTCGAGGGCGGTGTCTGCGTCGCGCTCCGCCGAGCGACGGTAGAACGAGAGATCTCCGTAATCGCGGGACAGGTCCCGCCGAATAGCCCCCCTCTGTTCCTCTGTAATAGGGAGCTGCTCCCCGCTGCCCCTAAGGCGCTCACTGAAGGCCACGGTGTGGGACAACCCATCGGGGAACGACGCAGCGCTGGGTTGGTAGGGGAATGAGAAGAAACCGTTGCCGCTATCCGGTGACTCGGCCGCCGTGGACCAGCTTGGCCCGACCCCGACGTTACATCGGTAGTTGTTTCCGTGATCGAGTCCGCAGTGAGAGCCGTCCGAAGGGCACAGGAACACCGAGATGGTCGCGCCGTAAGCAGTCGAGTTCTCGGGGGGCGGCTGGGTCGTCGCTACGGGCGGGAACTCGAACGTGAAGTTTACGCCTGAGTATAGCTGAACCTGATCAAGATACGGGAGGAGCCGGACATGCGGGGAAAAGTACTGCTCGTGACCCACCCACCTCAGCCCCCGCGCTGACCTTATGTTGGTGATGTACTGCGGGAAAGTGCCGTTGGCGTCATGATAGGCACTCAGGGCAACGCCGACTTGTCGGAGGTTGTTGGCGCACGCAATGCGTCTCGCCTGGCCGCGGGCGGACTGAACCGCGGGCAGCACCAAGGCCATTAGCAACCCCAGGACCGATATTGCAACAAGAACCTCGATCAGCGAGTAACCGGTTGCCAGCTTGCGCCTCATGGCTGGGGACCCCCTTTGCCGCTCCTGCTCACAGTTCCCGAGATAAGGGCCGCCGCAACGAGGGTGGGCTGCAGCGGGTGGTCTGTGGTGAGAGTCAGCTTGACCACGGTGCGCCCTTTCCCTGTCAACGGCTTTCCCGACACCTCGACCGTATGCGACGTCGCCTTTGCTTCTTTGTCATATTCGCACTCTAGCCACAAGGGCTCAGCGTGGTGCGATATTATCTTGAAGGGCACCCGGTCCAAGGAACACACCAACAGCGTTTGCCGGAAGCCATTGTTGCCCGAAAGGATCAAGCTGGACGGAACCGATGAGACGGCCCGCGCAACCTCCCATGTGAAGCGGTGGTCGAGGACTGGTTGGCCGTCACGCACTAGCCGTATTGTTTCCGACCTCAGCCCGGGCTCTTGGCCGCCCCGCACGTGCAGAGTGAATTGACGCGATCTCTCCATCACACCGCTTTCGATGACGCTCTCGGATTCGCCCCCATCCCAGTTGAACTGGAGGGGCGGCTGAGGTATCACCTCAGGGAGCGGCAGGGGAGGAGACTCGCTGGTTCCGTACGTTAGAAGCGAGAACCTGCGTGACCCAATCTGACCGGGCATTAAGCGAAGGAGCGAGTCGTCGACAGGATCCAGACGAACAGCCGGAATCACATGCGCTGACGTCCAGTACTCCTAAACGCAGGGCGTTCCGACATCGAGCTCGAGAAGCGCCCTGTGCTGGATCGTGCCCATCCTGCCCGATGTCCGGACTCGGACCTTCAGAACCGCGTCCTTGCCTGGCTGGACAACGATCGGTCCGACCGGATCAACGTCGCCGCAACACGGTTTTGCGTTGATGGAGCGCAAGACCCGGATAGGCCGGTCAAGAGTATTGGCGATTCTGTAGTCGTGCTCGAGGTAGGCGCGCCTGGGCGTTACGACGTTTCCGAAATCATACGATGTCTGCTGCTTTTGAAGGAACGCCGTCGGCCCAGTGGCCGTGCCCCGGGGCGTAACCACCGCTCCCAGGTTTGGACTCGGCCCGCAGCCTGGGCTGACGAGGCACAGGGCGAGGCAACATAGAGCCCAGCGTGGGCGAGAAGACGAGTAGCTGAGTAGTTGAGTAGTTGAGTAGTTGAGTAGCTGCGCATGTTCGCCCCGGTGCTCGTCGCCGCATTCACATAGCCAACGCACGTGAGAATACAACGGGGTGGTGCGTCATGCAAGGGGCTTCCTTACTTTTTTTTCATGGCTCCGCATTAGACCCCGTTGGTACTCGCAAGGGGCTCACAGCCCGTGAGTCGGTGTCGGCCGCAGAGACCCGCCTGCGCCCCGCTTGCAACGCAGCGGGCAGGACCGCCCCGAGATCCCCCACGTCCCAGATGGCGCCCGGCATGGCGCCGACGAGGGCGCGAACGAGGCAGGTGGTACGCCCTCCTTGCATGGGGTCCTCGTGGGGTCCTAAAGGGTCACGCCGGTGGCCCGGTGCTAGCAGGTGCCGGGTCCGACGCGAGGAGGTCGGGCCGAACGCAGGGGGAGCGGCCTTGACTGCCGGCAGCCGACGTCAGCAAAGATGTGTCAGGCCGCGTCGCGGTCTGGGCAAGCGGCCCGTGTCCCGCCCCCGGGACCCTCGCCCTACGCGTCCCGTGTGATTGCAAGCCGAGGTCGAAGGCTAGAGCCGAATCAGATCAAGCTGATCGACGGCGCGCTTGTTGCCGAAGACCTTGGTCACGCCTCGCA
>JBMFUH010001004.1:0-2740 GCA_049966735.1 Isosphaeraceae bacterium | reverse complement strand
CCGCGCACCAGTCGGTCCAGAGCTCCCCCTCGTGGAACCAGCGGCCCTCCACCGTGTAGATCGGGAAGTAGTCGGGATAGCGCTCGATCGTGGAGCGAACCTGGCGGGCAGCGAACTCGAAGGCGCGGTCCAGCCGCGGCCTGAGTGACGACGCGTCGATCGTGCGCGGTTGGGCCACTTGCATTGCTCCGGAACAAGATTCGAGCTCGGCCTTCATGCTCGGCACAGGACCGAACCGAGGCGCAGGCCTGGCCGCGTTTGATCTTACCACCGTCGGCGTCCGGAATCATGACCAAGCTTGATCATCCCGGTCATGCCGAAAGGCGCTGCGTGCTCGTGGCGAGGTTTGCGCCTTGGCGGCAGGCCCCCATGGTACCGACCTCGTGGCGTGGCGTCGGGGTGAGAGTATGGGTAAGGGAAGACACACGGCGCCGGTTCATTCTCTCACAGCGAGCAGCCCGACGGTGTCGAGAAAAACCGGCGTCATGGCTGATGCTCGTTGTGCCGTTCGGCCGTGTCGGTGTGCCCCGAAGAGTATCGCTCTCCCAGAATCGAGTAAATCTCCGCCAGACCGGGGCTGACGGCCGGGGGGCTTCCGGCGGCTCGACAACCCTCAACCGCACCTCGACCCGCTGCCCATCGGCCATGCCGGGTTCGTCTTGGAGTTCGATGGTCCTGCCGTGGACCCTTCCGTTCAAGGTTTTGACCATGGCTGATTCCCCTTCTTCCAGGTTTCCAATCCATCTGTCCATCTTATCGACTCCGCGACGCCTCCGCCCGTTCACGCCGCCACCCTCCTGCTGAGTTCCTCTAGAGCGGTTTGCAGTCGGCTTGCGCACTCATTGAATATCGTAGGGTCCGCTGTGCGGACCAATTGCTCTGGCCGTCGGTCCGCACAGCGGACCCTACGGTGAGCGATCGACCCGAAAACCGCTCTAGGATCACCGGCAGGCGCTCGCCGAACAAGTCATGACCCCGCCGCACGCCGACCATGCCGCCGCGAGTCGATCGCCGAGTGATGCATGCACGAGTCGACAAGGTTTCGAGGTGAGCACGAGGCCGGTCCGGCGTCTCGCGACCAGCCTTGGCGGCCCTGGGGGATAGACCAACCCCGCCGTGTGAGGTATAGATTGAGGCCGCCAGAGTTCAATCGCATTTCCCGTGTGGGAATGACTTGAAATCTCATCAGTTGATCATGTTCGCCGATGAACAAGACGCTTTGGACCTACACATCAGAGAGTTCGATCATGAACTTCGAAGAACTGCTCAAGTTTGCCCTGGATCAAGGAGCCTCCGACGTCCATTTCCAGTCGGGTTCCCCGCCACAACTGCGCATCAGCGGCCTGATCCGCAATGTCGAAGGGCCGCCGGTCGAGCTGGCCGCCCTCCGCCAGTTTGTGGCATCGATCACCCCCGCCGCAATGGCTGACGATCTGGACGCCGCCCTCGTGCGCGGGGCCCGTTTCTCGAAGAGTCTCGACGGGCTGGGGCGGTTCCGCTGCTCGCTCTACAGCCAAAGGTCCCAGGCGGGACTGGTCATGCACGTGGTTCCGGCCACGATCGCCACGCTCGACCAGCTCAATTTGCCTGCCGCCCTGCGCGAGGTCGCGCTGGCCCGGCGGGGAATCACGATCGTGACGGGGCCTTCGAGTTCGGGCAAGTCGGCGACGCTCGCGGCGCTCGTCGATCAGGTGAACGAAACGACCTACGGCAAGGTCGTCACGATCGAAGACCCGATCGAGGTCTTGCATCCGCGCAAGAAAGCGCTCGTCGCCCAGCGCGAGATCGGCATCGATGTCGGCTCGATGGCCGAAGGCATCGAGCAGGCCATGGCGCAGGACGCCGACGTGATCGTCGCGGGCGAGCTGCGTGACGCCGCCACGGTCCGCGCGGCGCTTCGTGCCGCGGAGACCGGTCATCAGGTCTTCGGCACGATGTTCAGCCCCAACTCGACCCAGTCGATCGAACGATTCATCGGTCTTGTGCCCACGGAGGAGAAGCGGCTGGTCACAGCTCAGCTTGCCGAAGCCGTCGTGGCGATCATCGCCCAGAAACTGGCCACCACCAAGGACGGCCAGCGGCGGCCGGTTGTTGGTTGAGATCCTCCGTGGCGGCCAGTACACAGCGCGCTGCATCCTGGAAAACCGCTGGACCGATCTGAGCGTCTACCTGGGCAGCCGCCAGGGAGGAATGCAGCAGCTCGAGCAACACCTGCTGGAGCTCTATCAGAGCGGCGTCATCAGCGGAACCGAAGCCATGAAGCTGGCGACGAACCCCGAGGCCGTGGCCGAGGGCCTGCGGATGATGCGGCGGCCGACGGGCTGACACGCCGCTTCAAGCCACGTTCCAGGCCGCCCGATATGAGACCAGGACGCTTGCCTGGTCACACAATCTCCGCTTTTTCCGCCCGATGGCGACATCAGGTTCGCGAAGGGGGCTCTTTTCCCATCTTGCTTTGCTTATATGCCTTGATCGCCCTGGTCACGATGGAGTTGACATTAGATTTCTCGGCGGCGGCCAACTCATTGAGCTTCTTGAAGTTGGCCGCTGAGATTTCCTTGTCCAGGACCTCCGTCGTCCCGTCGTTCCATTTGAGCGATTTCCTCGCATCGAGCATGAATTTCTCTGGATGCAGACTGGCGGCTTTCTTCTTGGCTTGATTCCAGGCGTCATCAATATCGCGGGTTGGCGCCATTTGCCCCAGCAAGCCCAGGTGCGAGACGACGACTTCCTTCAATCT
>JBMFUH010001003.1:0-2741 GCA_049966735.1 Isosphaeraceae bacterium | reverse complement strand
ATTACCCGACGCTGCTGTCGATGCGGCTGCTGAGTGAGCTGGAGCGGGTGGCTCCGGCGGAAACGCTGCCGCTGCTCCAGCGGTTTGTCGCCGCCCAGCCTGACGACTGGGAGGCCCTCCGGGCCCTGGCCCGCGCCGAGCAGGCCCTGGGCCGGCGCTCCGAGGCCGAGAACCACTTCCAGGCTTGTTTGAAGGGGCGGCCCAACGATGTGCGGGCCTGGCGCGACTACTTGACGATGCTCCAGCAAGAGGGCCGGTTGGATACCTTGATGGAGTTGCTCCCACAGCTCCCCCAAGCCGCCGACAGCGAACCCGAGATCTGGCGGTTCCGCGGCCAGGCCAAGGAGAAAGCTGGCGACCTCGAAGGGGCCGCCGCGGCCTACCGGAAGGCGATCGAGCTCAACCCCTGTGTCGCGGCCTACCAGTACCGGCTCGAGATGGTCGAGCATCGCCTGGGCCTTGACGAGCAAGCCGCCCAACATCGCCAGCGGGCCCGGCAATTGCGCGAGGCCCAGGGTCAGTTGCGGGACGCATATAACAACTTTGTCCAGGCCAACGTGCGTCACGAGCCCGGCCCCGATCCCATCACCTCGGCCAAACGCCTGGCCGACATCTGCGAGACAATGGGTTGGCTCCGCCCCGCGGAGGCTTTGAACCGGCTGACTTCACCGTGAGAAGTAAGACCGAGGCAGGAAAGAGGGGAGGTGGGGCAAGCCCCACTTCAAACGCTTACTCCGCTCGGGCTTCGGGGTCGGACCGTGCGGGCTTCGGGGTCTGGGCTTCGCCGGGCTTCGGGGTCGGCCCCAGTTTCAATTGAGTGTAACGACTCGAACTGCAGAAACATGTCTTGAACAAGGAGCGACTGCGCAAGCGGGGCCCTCCCCCCGGGAAATCACGGAGAGAGAAGACGGAGGGATTCAAATGGGGCGGCTTCCCAATCGCATGTCAGGTTCCGCACACGCCGTGGGACCGCTCGATCTTGTCTCTGTGATCCCTGAGCATTCCGTGGTTCAATCCATGAAAAGCCTCACCTCGGCAGGAGAAATCGGCCATGATAGTCTTTTCTTCATCAACCTCGATTGGAGATGCTCACCCGAGCGTCGCGGCGCGTCTCAGGAGGATACCCGCATTGGTCCACGAGCTGATCGATGCCTTGGGCCGCTCTTGGTTTCTCCTGATCGCCACACTGGGCGTCGGGTTCCTGCTGGTCATGGTGCCGCAGGGACGCGAGGCCCTTTGGGCGTCCGGAACAACTGGTCAACACGAGCATGTCCTGATCTTTTTCGTGACCAGTCTCTCCGGTGCGGTCATGGTCACCTTTTTCGCCTCTCAAATTCTCGAGCCCGCGCTCCGGCGGCCGGGTGAGGATACACCCTTGCGTCGTTATGCATGTTTCACGGTGTCGGGGCTGATCGGTCTTTTCGCGGCTTTTCTGGTGCCCCTCTTGATCGAGCACATAGCCGCCGGCAATCCGTACCTCTTGCCCCGGCGACGGGAGGAATTACAGAGGCTGGGATTCCTCTTCCAGGTCCTCGCTCTGCCCGCGATTGTCCTGGCCCGCTCTCCGAACGTCCTGGTGAGCCTGGCGTTCGCCTGGCGACTCGAGCGCCAGCGCGTGGTCGATGCCGTGAGTCTGCTTGTGATCTTCGTCCTGGGGTGGTTTCTTTCGTCCTATCCCTTCGGGGTCGGGACATTCGTGCTTTTCGTGGGCCTAGTCGTCCTCGACGCCCTCTGGTGGCGGACAGGCATGGAACCCGCCATGTGCCACTGGCGCAGGTGGGCCGGATTGGCCCTGGCGCTGGGCTGGCTCGCCGCCGGACTCTGGGTGGCGGCTCGGCCCGAATCTCGAGGGCCAGCCATCGGCCCGGCCTCGCTCGCTTTGTTCGCCGAGTTCTTTTGGATCGCGGTGGCTTACCTCCTGTTTCTGGTTCTGGCACGATGGCTTTCTCAAGGGGTATCGATCGCTCTACTCCTCGTCGTGGCCGTGCTGTTCCTGACCGGGCCTTTCAACCTGCGCTCGGTGCGGACGATTCCGCCCCTCTCCCCGCGCGCGAAGGCCGCGCGCCGACTCGCGCTGTCGGAGCACATCGATCACTGGCTCGAGGCACGTCGTGGTCCGATCCAGACCGCGGCCGACCGCTATCCGGTGTTCATCGTGTCTGCCGAAGGGGGCGGCATTCGCGCGGCTTGCTGGACGGCCGGAGTTCTCTGCGCGCTTCAGGACTCAGAGCCCCAGTTCGCCGACCACGTCCTCGGCATCAGCAGCGTGTCCGGAGGCAGCCTGGGGGCCGCGACGTTCGCGGCGCTGGTTCGGGAGGCTCACCTGGGGCACCTCGATCTGGCCCGGAGCAATGCCAACGGCGAGGGCCCCTTGCAAGCGTACGCCGCCGAGGTCCTGAGCAGAGATTTCCTTTCGCCCGTGCTGGCGACCATGCTGATCCCGGATGTGGCCGGGTGCCTCCTCCACCTCGAGCACTTCGGCGATCGGGCCTCAGCGCTCGAAAAGGCCTTCGAGATCGCCTGGCGGCGAGCGGTTGGGACCAACGCCTTCGCCGAGCCGCTCGAGGCCCTCTGGATGAGTTCAGCGCAAGATCATGTGCCGGCCTTGTTCCTGAATAGCACCGAGCCCGATACGGGACAACGGATCGTCAACAGCCACGTCGTGATTGACCCCGAACTTTCCTCCGCGCTCTCCTTGCCCAACCGCCTCGATGCGAAATCGCTGCGCCTGAGCACCGCGG
>JBMFUH010001002.1:0-2742 GCA_049966735.1 Isosphaeraceae bacterium | reverse complement strand
CGATCCGGAAGACGTCCGCGCATTGTCTCCCGTCAGTGTAGTCCACGCAAAAAGTGGTCCCCTGATCGGAGTCGCTGGTCAATCGCAACTCGTAGAGCCGCTGGCCGGCCGCCGTCTCGATGTAACGGCAAGTCTGCTTGAAGGTCCTCGGTTGATCTTGTCTGACCAGGACCTCGTTCTCGTCGTCAGAGTGCCACTGGATCTCGATCGATTTCCAGGTCCCCATTTCCCAGGCGAGCTTCCTGGCGGCGGATTCGGCGGGGCTCTCCATGACTGTCAGTCCTCACGTTGGGTGCGGTGATTCGTCGCTGGCCACGTCCCGACACCGCGTTGTCGCCTGGTCGGCCTCTGTTTCAACGCCGGGGCGCGGCGAACTGAGGAGGGGGTTCGCGTAATGCCTCGGGCCTTCACGCGCCCTATTTGCAGATCACAAATGTCGTACAGTTGTTGCCCACCGGTACGTGGTTGGAGCAGTAAATCCATATGCCGCACCAGTATTGGCCCCCCGAGCAGGTCCCCGCGCTTACCGGAATGCAGAAGCCCTGAGACCACCCGAGAGGCCACCCGCCGGCGCCGTTGAGGCAGCCCTGACCGCTGCTCCCGGAGTTCGGGCACCTGATGCAAGCATCGCCGGGCGTCCCGCTGCAGACGTAGGGCGAGTACAGCGGCACCGCCTTCACGATGGTCGGTTGCAGGAGCATGCCGGGGACGATCATCAGCGCCAGGAGCGCCAGGGAAACGGCGCAAACCAGAGTCAAACCTTTGCCTTCGGTTTTCATGAATCGATCCTCATAAAAGTGCACGTCGGTGTTGTGGCCGTCACGCGCGGCCGCAACCCGCCGGAAGCCAAATTCAAGCGACCATGATTCTTGTTAATAGGAGCCTTGATTGACCTCCTCGCCGCCGCCGCAGGTTCCCAGGGCGCGCCAGGTCCGCATGGCGATGGTGGAAGCAAACCACCGGACCGAGCCGTCGGCCAGCGCGGCGTTGACCCCTCCGGGGTGGTAGCTCCGGGCGGCGAAGACCCCCGTGCCGTTGTCGTTGCGGTCCCCGCAGTCGGGAACGAGGCTGTTGGGAGGCACCGAGGCGTAGAAGCTGTCAAAGCACGCGCCGTAGAGTATCCAGTAGCGGCCCGAATCCAGCACCGCGTTCTGGGCCTGCTCGGGCGCCAGCGACGAGCAAAGCGCGACCCAGTCGTCGGCGGTAAACTCCACCGGCCACGAGGAGATCACGCCGTTGATCCAGTCGCGCGTGGGATTGTATGGGCCGGACCCGCTGCCGACCCGCTTCTCGGAAAACGCGAGGGTATTACTCATGCCGTCCGTGAACGCCGACAAGGGCAAAACCGAGCCGACGTCGCCAAAGGCCCCACGCTCCGTCCTCATCAGGACCCAGTGGGGCGGAGAGCCCCATAAGGTCGTGCGCCATTCATCCAGGCCGACGTTCGCGCGGTAGCTCTGGCAGCCGTAGGGCATGGCCCTTGTCAGTGGGTCGGAGGGGCAGAGGAACGCGGCCACGGAGGCGGTTGCGGCAGTCTGATTCTCGGCTGGAATGTCCTCCGGAAAGGCCATGGGAACGTTGAAGTTGATCGAATTCAAAAGGGGCGTCTGCTCGAGATAGCCCAGCAACTGGCACTGGATCGTGGAATTGCTCAGCTTGACGTTGGGCGGGGGTTTGATGAGATGGTTTGTCACATCGCTGGGAAAACCGTTGTTCGCGGCGGCGAAGTTGTTCGTCGCCAGGATCAGTTGCCGCAGGTTATTGGCGCACCGGGCTCGGCGAGCCGATTCTCGCGAGGCCTGCACCACCGGCAGCGTCAGGCCGACGAGCAGGCCGATGATGCCGATCGTCACCAGCACCTCGACCAGCGTGAACGCTGTCCGAGCCGAGGAATCGGAATCAGCCGAGGGTGCCATATCAACCCTCCCCAACGCGGACCATGACCGGGACCGCCAGCGACTCCTTGCCCGGGCGCTGGGGCCGGACGATGACGTTGTAAACTCCCTCCTTGACCTGCGTTCCCGCCTTCCAGCTTATGTCGAAGGCGGAGAATCCGTCCTCATCCGATTTGAGGCTTTTCACGACCAGGGGACTTTCCGGCGCAGGGTCTGCCCGTAAGGCGAGCGGCCCCTGGGACCATCGAGCCAGCAGCCGAGCAGGCTGGCAGATCCCGCCCCTGACGGGACACTTCGAGAACCAGCCGCGAAGGCACGGCGACAATCGGCCGGTTGGCCTCACCGACGACGTTGCGCCGGAGGACCTGGTCCGGAGCCCAGGGATCGGCCACCGAAACCACCCCGGAGAAACCGGCCGCGGGAGGGTCGGCGGAGAACCGCACCGGGAAAACATAGGTCCTGACAGCCCTCCGCGGATCGCCGATGTAGGGCTTTTCGCTGACCTTGGGCGCGCCGAATTCCAGGAAAGGAAGGTCGGAGGTGAGAACAGGGGTTTTCTCCGGCGCTTCTTGCGACGTCACCACAATGACCGTCGCCTCGCGGACTTCCTCATTCGAAAAACCCCGCGGATAGAACACATCCGCGCGGAACTCGGCTACGTACGGAGGACGCCGCCAGCCCTCCTCGATCAACTGGAGCCGGACTTCCGGCGTCTTCGGAGAGTCGGTTTCCAGAACAATGGCCGCGCCTTTCTGGCCAACATTGATCGGCTCCATCTTCACGGCGACGACGGCCTTCCCGCCCGGCTGCACAAGGAGAGGCTCCGCCTTCGCTGATGCGCAGCCGC
>JBMFUH010001001.1:0-2745 GCA_049966735.1 Isosphaeraceae bacterium | reverse complement strand
AGATAGTTGAGCAGCGCTTGGAGCTGTTGGACGAGGAAATCGCCAAGATCGAAGCCCAGGGGTCCGTCGCCAGCTTGGCGGAGGAATTCAACGTGGGCGGTTGGGTCATCGAGCACCAGCTTGAGAACCACGGCATCGCCTGGCTCGATTGATGAGAGAGACTCCGGCGTATGCCGCGGGCATCGTTCTCCAGGGCATCTTCCTCGCGCGGGCTGATTCTGTCGGGTCACCTTCGAGTTCGTCCGGCCCAGCCTCGCTCGCGGGTCTCTGGATCATCGGTCGAAATCCCTGTACAATTATTATCGATGATCGAATTGGTCTTGGCCCTTGCAGTCCGCGGCCAGGACGATGAAGCGTCTTGTTTGAGGATTGCTCGCTTGGCCAACACCCGCGGAGCTGACGATCTGGCACCGATATCCGTCTCGGAGACTCCCGAAGCGAAGTTTCGAGAATTCCTCGAGATCCGCGGAGAAAAACTGACCGAGCCCAGGCGCGTGCTGGTCCGGCAGGTTTTCGATACGCACAAGCATTTCGACGCCGATGAGCTGGTTCGCGACGTGCACGACGCCGGCCACGCAATCAGCCGGGCGACGGTCTATCGCACGCTGCGCCTCCTGGTCGAGGCCGGGCTCTTGCGTGAGCTGCGGCTCACCAACCGCACCGCTTACGAGCACGACTACGGCTATCCCAACCACGATCACCTGCACTGCACGATCTGCAACCGCGTGGTCGAGTTTCGCAACGAGGAGATCCTCAAGATCCGTGACGCCGTCAGCCAGGCTCACGGCTTCCGTCCCTCCGGCCACCGCTTCCTGATCGAGGGCGTTTGCCCGGCGTGCAGCCGAGCCCATAGCCCCAGGCGCAGGCTGGATTTGATCTAGAGCGGTTTTCGGAATCGATGGCACCCCGTAGGACCCGCTGTACGGACCGATGGCCGGAGCATTTGGTCCGCACAGCGAGCCCTACGATACTGAGTTGCGGCAAGGTCGTGGCGCTATTCGCGCAGCCTGCCTTCCTTGTCGGCCTGCCAGGTCTGCCCCGTGTGCACCTCCAGCGCCGTCAGCCAGCCGCCGCCATAGCATCGTGTGTCGATACACTTGATGTGTCCTAGATCGAGGATCTCTCCGCTGCGCTGCGAGGTGTGGCCGGCGATCACGGTCTTGCCGGAGAAATGGGGCGCGGGGACGTCATCGCGCAACGACTCCCAGCGCAGCGCCAGTTCCGGCTGATCGCGCATCGGCAGGCTGGGCACATAGCTACCATGAACAAATATGTACATGTCCGTTTCAAAATAGTCGACACATTCTCTCAGGAACCGAACGTGCTCTCGCGGGATCAAGCACAGATCTTCCGGGTCGGAACCTCCATAGGAAGCCAGGGTGGCGCTTCCCCCGAACGCCAGCAGGGTTGACGTGTGGTGGCCATCGATCGCCTGGATCAGCATGTCATCGTGGTTGCCCAGGATGGGAACCAGCCAGCACTGGTCGGCAAGCCTGATCAGGCAATCGAGCACGCCTCGGCTGTCGGGCCCGCGGTCGACGTAATCGCCGAGCGTCACGATCAGGTCGTCGGGCGTGGGGCGAATGACGTCAAGCAACGCGCGCAATGCGGCCGAGCAGCCGTGAATGTCGCCGATCGCGATGGTTCGAGCCGGTTGTGTGGTTGTCATGCCGGGTAGCACAGCCTGGGCCGGACGTACGATTGTTGCGTGCCTGTGGGGATTATAGCTCGATCCGGCTTGAGGTGAGAGCGGCGACTTCCCGGAAACGATTTCCCCGGCCCGGATTTACTCGAGATATCCCAGGTCCGCCAGGCGCTGCTCGAGGATGGCCTGCTCCTCGTCACTGTATTCGAATGGCTTTTGGCGTGGTCCGCTGATTGTCTCTTCCGGGCCATCCTTGCGAACCGGCATCCGAGGCTGGCTGGCCTCTACTTCAGGGGCTGCTTCGGTGATCGGGCGGCCTTCGATGTGGGCGGGAATGGACAGGCCGAGCAAGCTGAGAATGGTCGGCGTGACGTCGATCAGCCGCGCCCTGAGCGAGCGGCCCGGAGGCAGCCCCGCGTCTGCCAGGGCGACGATGCCCTCGGGGCGGTGTGTGCCGGGAAGGTTGGGGTCGGGCGTCACCCACGATCCGTCGCCGGTGAGCCGGGTGCGCACCCAGTAGGGATCGTCGGGAAGGGCGATCAGGTCAGGATAACCTTCGCGCGCCGGGTCAAGATGATAGGCTTCAGCCGTGGCGATGATCTGGGGAAAGAGCGGTTTGCCGGTCTCGGGGTGTCGAGCCTCTCCCAGCGCGGAAGCAGCGGCCTGGCAGGCGTCGTCGATCTGCCTGGGCGTGAACAGCGGGGCCGAGTCGCGAGTGAGTCCCTGGCGGGCCGCCGAGTTCACATAAACCATGGCCGCGGTGTCCTGGTGCGGCGCGAAGGCCAGGGTCCGCTTCCAGTCGAAGGGGAACTGCGCGGAGATGGCCTGGTCGAACGAGGCCGACCGCGCGGTCGGATCACCGCGCTTGGCTTTCCAGACCCGGAGCCGATCGCGGCCCTGGCGCACCCGCCGCCGCAGATTGCCAATCAGCCCGGGCAAACGGGCGACACCGGCGTCGAGGAGGATCCGATTGACGTCCACTCGCCCCTGGCAGGGGCCAAAGCCGTGGTCGCTCACGGCCATGACGGCAGCGCCCCGGCGGTCGGCCAGCTCGCAGAGCAGCCCGATCGCCGTGTCCAGTCCGCGAATCACCTCCGCCG
>JBMFUH010001000.1:0-2749 GCA_049966735.1 Isosphaeraceae bacterium | reverse complement strand
AAGAGATCGCCCAGCTCGCCGGTCAATTCGGCGCCGCGCGGATTGTCATCGAGGGACACACCGACAGCTCGATGAAGGGGCAGGTCCCCGCGTCGCTGGTCAAGGAGCTTTCGCTCAACCGAGCCAACGCGATCAAGGACGCTCTGATCCAGAAGTATCCCGACCTTGATCCCAACCGGTTCAACGTCGACGGCGTGGGTTGGGACCGCCCGGCCGACCCGACCGACCCGCAAAACCACAGCAAGAACCGGCGGGTCGAGGTCAAGGTGCTCACGGCCGAGAAGGCGACTTGAGGATGCCCCTTCCCGGAATGAGGGACAAGGAATCCGCGATCGAGGCACGTTGATGGGCAAACCCGAACCCGGCGTCTTGCGACCGATACCTGAGAAGCCCTCGCCGAGGGCCGTCGAGGCGCCGGCCACCACGGGGTTTCCCGGCCGGCTGGGCCATGGCAAGGGGCTCTTCCTCGGGCTGCGCGAGCAGGCGCCAAGGTGGCAAGTCGTGCTCATGGGATGCCTGGGCGCGGGGGCCTGCTTCGCGCTCTGGTGGTTTGTCACGCGCGGGGAACCGGAAGAGCGCATCATCTCGCCGTCGAAGGGACTCTCCAGCCCCTGGGAGACGTTCTCCAGCTTCCACAGCCTCTGGTTCGACCGCGGACTGACGCGGAACCTGCTGACGACGCTCCGCCGGGTGTGCACCGGGTTTGGCCTGGCAGCGCTCGTGGGCGTGCCGCTGGGCATTCTCTGCGGCTGCTTTTCGCGGATCAACGGCTTCTTCCTGCCCTTGACGCTCTTCGGTCGGAACATCCCGGTGGCCGCGCTCATTCCGCTCACCTTCTCGCTCTTCGGCATCGGCGAATTGCAGAAGGTGATGTTCATCTTCATTGCCTCGGTGGCGTTCATCATCTCCGACGCGGCGCGCGCCATCGGCGAGGTGCGCGATGCCTACGTTGACTCGGCCAACACGCTGGGCGCGGGACGCTGGCAGACGATCATGAAAGTGCTCGTGCCGCTCTCCATGCCCAGCATCTTCAACTCGCTGCGGCTCCTTTTCTCGCTGGCCTTCGGCTACATCATGCTGGCGGAGGTGGTCAAGTTCGGCACCGAGTCCGGCGGACTGGGCGACATCATCAACACATCCCAGCGCAGGGGACCGCGCGAGCATGTGCTGCTGGTGCTCTTGATCATTCCCATCGTGGCGCTGGTGATCGATTACGTGCTGCTCTGGATCCAGAAGGAACTGTTCCCCTATCGCTACGGCGGCCCGGGCATGCTGCACTCGCTGGTCCGCGGCGTCATGCACGGCTGGGAAGATTTGAAGGGGCTGGTCTGGCGGCCGGCCGTTCCCCCCGAGCTGATCGCCGATCTTGGCAAACCGGCCAAGCCCCGCGCACCGGATCAACAATTATCATGAGCACTTCCGACGCGGAAACGAAAAGCTCCACCACCCAAACACCTGGTTCCGCGGACCAGCCGACGCCGGCGTCCCGGACTTCACACTCTCCGCACGTGGTCGAGTTTCGAGCGGTCACCAAGACCTACAATCCCGGCGGGCCCAACGAGTTCACGGCCATTCGCGACGTCAGCTTCGTGGTTCCCGATCTCTACGACAAGGGCGAGTTCATCGGCATTCTCGGGCCCAGCGGTTGCGGCAAGAGCACGATCCTCCGGCTGATCGCCGGCCTGCGACCGCAGCATCCCGCCACGTCGGGCGAGGTCTTCGTGTTTGGCCGTCCCGTCGAGCGGCCCGGCCCGGATCGGGGGATGGTCTTTCAGGACTACACCAGTTTCGACCATCGCAACGTCCTGGACAACGTGGCCTTCGGCCTGGAGTGCCAGGGAATTCCCCGAGCGGTTCGCTACGAGCTGGCGCGGAAATGGATCGCCAGGGTCGGTCTGAGCGTGGAGAACGACCAGTACAAGTACCCGCACGAGCTTTCCGGAGGCATGCGGCAGCGGGTGGCCATCGCCCAGACGCTCATCCTTCGGCCCCGGATCATCCTCATGGACGAGCCCTTCGGGGCGCTCGACCCCATGACCAGGATGAACATGCAAGATCTGCTGCTTGAACTCTGGCGAACCACGCGGGCCACGGTCTTCTTCGTGACCCACTCCATCGAGGAAGCGGTCTTCCTGAGCGATCGCATCTACGTCGTCAGCAATTCTCCGGGTACAATTCTCAGGGAGCTTGCGGTGGAACCGTCGGATCGCCCATCCAAGGAGATGCAGCGCCAGCCGAAGTTCCAGGAAACCGTCTACGACCTCCGCGACCTGATCAGCCAACTCGAGGAGAGTCAGCGGGCCGGCACCTGAAAGGAACCTGATCGACGTGGGTCTGGGAAAATACCTGAAACGGGCGTTTCTGAATCACTGGAACCTGCTGGCCTTCCTGGGCGGGCTGGGCTTTGCGTTGCTCTCCGGCCATCCAGACGTTTTCGTCCCCCTCGTCCTGGCAGGCGAGGCCGCCTATGTGGGCGTGATCGGCACGCACCCCAAGTTTCAACGGTACGTCGACGTTCAGGACCACAAGGCAGCGCGGGAGCAAGGATCAGCCGCCGTTGAGGGGGCCTTTGATCGGATTGTCCGGGAGCTTCCTGCTCGCCAGCTTCGCCGGTTTCAGGCCCTCCGCGAGCGCTGCGCCTCGCTGCGGTTGATCGCCGAGCAGATGCGCGCCGCCGAGGCACTTGCCGGCGGCACGCCCACGCAGCCGCTGGAAGACCTGCAGCTCTCCGGCATGGACCGGCTGCTCT
>JBMFUH010000999.1:0-2757 GCA_049966735.1 Isosphaeraceae bacterium | reverse complement strand
CGTCTCCCGGCGCGCCGGGACTACGGTGAGCTATCGACCCGAAAAACGCTCTAGTTCTCAATGCACAGAACCGCAGTCCTCGCTGTTCATCATGTTCGTTGGCAGGCCAGGGGATTCGTTTCCAGCGTAGGGCACGTCTCAGTTCGCGCTGTCTCACGGGCATCGACCAGCGGCGCATTCATACCTCATGTTGGAAGACAACTTCGGTGACGTGAGGTAGAGTAGGATGGAAGCGTCTCCCGATCCGGAGCCCACGCACGTGTCAACAGCAACGGAACGTCGATTGATCTGGGTGCCGATCATCCACACGGCCGCGGATCTCGGCAGCTTGCAGGGAGCGGTGCGCAAGCTCCACGAGCAGCGAGCTGGCTCTGCGCAGTGGTCGGATCGGGTCCGGCAGATCGGCCAGCTCTGGCGGTCGATCCGCACGTCCCTCCTCCAGCTTCGGCTTGACTGGAAGCAGGTCTTGCTCTATCAGGACGGCCTGCCCGTCTGCGGCAAGGAGGAACAGATCGTTCAGGATCTGGCGCGCGACGGCAGCGCGAACCACCGGTTGCTCCTGGAACTCAAGGCCCAGGGCGCCCGTCTCATCGGTACGGAGTCACCCGCCCTCCTCGTCGAGGAATATGAGCTGAATCGCCGACTCCTGCTCAACCTTGCCACCGATCCGCCAGGACCCGATGCGGAGATTCAACATCTGAGCCGCGATCTGCTCGATCGGCGCGACGCGTTCATCGCTCGTCGGATCGACGAAACCCTCTCTCCCGGAACGGTCGGCTGCCTCTTCCTCGGATTCATGCATTCTCTCGAAGGCCGTTTGCCCGCAGACCTCGAAGTGACACGAATCAACCTGACCTGATCGGATCGCGGCAGGAGACCCCCATGGCACTCCGCAGCTCGAAATGGAACCCAGAGGGTGATATCCTGACGCGCCTCTTGCCCAGCTTCTCAAATCGCGGCCGTCGTTGCCTCGTCGATTGAGGCGTCCTATAGTCTGGAGAGAATGTGAGCCGAGGACAGAACCCCGGCAACAGGCGAGCGAAGGTGCCTGGAAGGAGACGATGAAGCGATGCCCAAAACAACCAGAAAACGTCACGAGACCGCCGAAGATCACGATCTCGGCGGTGGGTTCTTGAGTGGCCTGACCAATCTCATCGACAAACTGGGTGAGCTGGCCGAGAAAGGCAAGGAGCTCCACGAGCTCAAGGAATTCGGCACGGATGAGTTGAAGGGAGTTTATGGGTTCACCATTCGAACCAACCTGGGGACACCGGACGGTGGCAAGGGGGTGAAGGTCGAGCCGTTCGGCAACGTTCGCCCCGACAAGAAGACCGGCCGCGCCACCGTTCACGAGGTTCTCGAACCTCCCGTGGATGTCTTCGAGGAAGCCGATCACGTCCTCGTGGTCGCCGAACTTCCAGGAGTTGGCGAGGAGGATCTGGCAATCGAGATCCACGACGACATCCTCACGATCAAGGCTCAGCGCGGCAAGAAGAAGTACCAGAAGGAAGTCCTGCTTCCCGCCGCGTTCAAACCGGAACAGATGAGCCACAACTGCCGTAACGGCATGCTGGAAATCAAGCTCCAGCGCTGATTCGAAACCGAGGACGATGAACCATGGCCGAGTCGAAGGTTTTGAAACTCAAAGTGACCGAGGCGCTGCCGAAGGACCTCGGGCGGGGACTGGCGCGGCTGGATCCTGCCGACATGGCTCAACTGGGACTGGAAGTCGGCGAGATCGTCGAGTTGGTCGGCAAACGGACGACGGTTGGCAAGGCCATGCCCTCGTACAAGGAGCAGCGCGACCAGGCCCGAGTGCAGATTGACGGGGTGACCCGCGAGAACGCCGGCGCGGCGCTCGACCAGGTCATCGAGGTTCGCAAGGCCGCCGTCCGCCCTGCGGAACGAGTCGTCCTGACTCCCCTCGGCTTCGTCCCGGCCGACCGCGATCTCGACTACATCGGCAGTCTGTTCGACGGACTTCCCGTGCTCGCCGACGACCGTGTCCGGGCCACGCTTTTCGGCAATCGCTCCGCCGATTTCAAGGTCGCCGGCACGACTCCTCCAGGTCCGGTGGTGATCAAGAGCCGCACGGTCCTGGAGATTTCCCGGTCACAGTCGCGCCCCAAGGGGCAGACAGCCGAGGCCGAGGGAGCCGAGACGATCTCCTACGAG
The DNA here is from genome assembly GCA_049966735.1 of Isosphaeraceae bacterium. GTDB lineage: Bacteria > Planctomycetota > Planctomycetia > Isosphaerales > Isosphaeraceae > Aquisphaera. The sequence continues at coordinate 582 of JBMFUH010000999.1, read as the reverse complement.
GACATCGGCGGGCTCAAGCGCGAGCTTCATCGCATCCGCGAAATCGTTGAATTACCCCTGCGCTACCCCGAGGTGTTCGAGCGCCTGGGCATCGCCCCACCCCGCGGAGTCTTGCTGCACGGGCCGCCCGGCTGCGGTAAGACCCTGATCGCCCGCGCGGTGGCTCACGAGACCGATGCCCGCTTCTTCGCCGTGAACGGACCGGAGATCGTGCACAAGTTTTACGGTGAAAGCGAAGCCCACCTGCGGAAGATCTTCGAGGAGGCGACGCGCCAATCACCCAGCATCATCTTCCTTGATGAGATCGATGCGATCGCGCCCCAGCGTGAGAAAGTCGTCGGCGACGTCGAGAAGCGCGTCGTGGCCCAGTTGCTGGCGCTCATGGACGGCCTGGCCAAGCGACAGAATGTCGTTGTCATCGCGGCCACCAACATTCCCAACGCCCTTGATCCGGCGTTGCGGCGTCCCGGCCGGTTCGACCGGGAGATCGCCATCTCGATTCCGGACCGGGACGGGCGGCGGGAGATCCTCGAAATCCACAGTCGCGGCATGCCCCTGGCCTCGGACGTCGGCCTGGACCAC
>JBMFUH010000998.1:0-2757 GCA_049966735.1 Isosphaeraceae bacterium | reverse complement strand
CACGCGCAGGGGTTTGCCCTGCCGCACGGATCGTTCGAGTTTCTTGCGAAACTCCTCCTCGGGGACAATCTGGTCGACCCCGCGGCGGAGGATTTGCAACTGTTCAGCAACGTCGAGCATGCGTCACTCCAACTCCCGCGCGCGGGCCTCTCTAGACTCGCCGCTGGACAGTCCGTCCCGGCGACGATCGTGAAGTTGCCGATTTTAGGGTCCGAACCCGATCTGGACAAGGTGGCCGAATGGCGCGTGTCCGGGTACGATCGGGCCAGATCCGCTGTGCTCTCTCACCGAGGATTGAAGTCGTCTGATGAACCCTGCCACACTCGAGCTTGCGCTCTTCTCGTTCCTCACCACCGTTTTTCTGGCCTCGATCGTGTGCGTCCTCTGGGCGTGGGGCTGGGCCCTCCGGAGGCTCTGGACGGGCCAAGGGTTGCTCGAAGGCATTCATGTTTTTCCCCTGAGGGAGGCGCCGTGGGGAGCGGCAACCGTCGCCGCGGTTGTCATTCTGTATGTGCTGGTCAACTTCTCGGTCACCCATTGTTACGCGGCGTTGACGGGGCGACATGTCCCGCGGGCCACGAAAACCGCCGAGAAGAAAAGCGAGCCAGGAAATCCGGAAGGGAAGGCGAAGGCGAAGGAAAAGGAGAAGGGAGATCAGCTCCCGACCGCCGGGGTGCAACGGGCCGCCAAGCCAGACGGAGATCATGCAAAGGGCGGCAAGGACGAATCCCCGGAAGAGGGCGATGAACAGACCGAAGCCGAACTCCTGGGCCAGCTTGCGGTCAGCAATCTGCTGCTTTTGATCCTTGTTCCGGCTCTCGTCCGTGTCACCTCGCGGGCGACGCTCGCCGACTTTGGGCTGGACCTGAGCAACTGGAGGGAGCAGATGGCTGTTGGCGGGGTGGCGGCACTCCTCATGACTCCCGCCGTTCTGGCGGTGCAGAGCATTGCCATCCGCATCTGGCCTCCTCACTCGCACCCGGTCGAGGACATGCTGCTGGAGGAATTTACTGCGGGAGTCGCCGTTCTGGCAGTTTTCTCCACCATGATCCTGGCGCCGATGATCGAGGAGCTGCTCTTTCGAGGCGTCATCCAGCGCTGGCTGACCAGGCTTCTGGGCGATCGACAGGATGCTCCAGCCAGCCTGGGTGACCTGGAGCCGGTGCCGCTGGTCACTGACGCGTGGGTCGATGCATCCATGGAAGGCAATCCCGATCAGCCGCCGAAAAACGCGTTTCCCGCCGCGAAACCGTCCGCCAAACTGCGTCCGCCTGAATTCTCAACGAGCGCCATCGTAGTCACCTCGTTCCTCTTCGCGGCCGTGCATGTCCCTCAATGGCCTTCGCCGATCGGGATTCTCCTGCTCTCGATGGCGCTGGGGACAGTGTACCAAAAAACAGGAAGCTTGATTGCCGCCGCAACCATGCATGGTGTTTTCAATGGCTTCAGCACGGTGGGGTTGCTGCTGGTGGTTCTGAGCCGTGATGTGCAGCCGGTGCCTGGAGGGGCCGCGCAGGCCATCATCTCCTATCTTCATGCCGTTTTGGAACTCACGATTGTTGCTCCGGGCTGAGGGCAACGCTGTTTCGATTCACGCCGTGATTGGCAAGAGTGAGGGGAAACAGTACGGGAAGAAGACGTTGTGGTGCATCGACGCGAGGAATCAGAAAACGAACGTTGTTCGGTTGTTCGGCTTTTTTTCTAGACGCCGATCCTCCGGGCTGATAGATTTTGAGTGTACGGGTAGGCTTTGGGGAGAGGATATGGTTTCTCGCGGAGGTTCCGGGCGTTTTCTTCCATGGGACAGCTCTTCTCCAAGGTCGCGAATACTGCCCGACTAGTTTTCGATCCGGGTCAACAACAAGGAGTCCCTTGTCCGATGAGATAGGGACCCGGCCAGTCACTCGGGAAGGGCCTCGGCAACCCACCGCAGGGTCGTGCCAGTTGAAGTGGTGTGCTCTTGAGGCCCTCTGGGATGAGTGGACTGTCAACCTCCCCGCGGCGAATAGAATCTGCCCCGGGAACGTGCGTGATCAGAGCCAGGAGGGCGAGGTCGAGTGGAATTCGGGTTCTACTCGGCGCGAGTGAATTGTGGAGCGTCGACCCTGCTATCCGGGTCGCGTTTCTGCTCGTGGGAGTTTTTGTCGATGAATGAAACGAAGTTTAAGAAGGCCGCACCTGTGCATGCTGGTTTTGAATGGGCTGGCGCTGTCGCTCGGGTTCGTCGTGGGGGCAAGTCAACTCGAGCGGGCCGGCGTGCCGCTCTGTTGGGGATGCTGACCGCTGGCTACGCCAATTCCACCCGCGGCGGTCGGGTCGGCGATCGCTCGGGAGTCGATCGCTGAGTATTGCGTCGGATGATCGGAGCATCCTCCATCATCCTCTTCTCAACCCGGTCAATCTGGGACTGAACTTCGCTCTCGAAGACCCACATCACTCACTAGCCGAGCCTTTACCCGACACCGATCGGAATCTGAGGTTCGGCTCTTTTTCTGCGCCGTGGGACCTGGACCATGCGCGGGTCCTTTTCCTCGACGCCCTGGCCCGGCCATCGTAAAGATCTGTAAAAAAGAACCCTCGGTTCCTATGCCTCCGGGTACACTCACAGCGCGGCCGAGCCGCAACCAAGAGACGGTGCAGGGCCACGGATTGAACACGGCTTGAACACGGATAAGATGCGTGGTCGCCATCCTGGCTCCGCACGCTGGATCACCCGGGGCTGCAACCCCAGAGCTTGCCACGGAAGCGCTGGCGAAA
>JBMFUH010000997.1:0-2767 GCA_049966735.1 Isosphaeraceae bacterium | reverse complement strand
GTCGGCAAGGACCGAGTGACGGCTGTGAGACGCTCAGGCAGCGACAAGAGGAAGCCCGCCTGACCAAGCGTTTCCGGGATACCACCCCGGTCGGAGCCGATGACCGGCACTCCGTTGACCATCGCTTCGACGGCCACGAGAGGCTGGTTCTCCCACCACAACGACGGCATCAGGCAAACTCGCGCCACGCGCCAGAAGTCGCGCGGATCGGGCGTTTGGGTCATGAGGAAGACGTTGCCATGACTCCGGAGGTCGATCCCACATTCGGCGAGGGTCGCCTCCGTGCCTCGGCTCTCGACGACGAGCAGCGGGATATCGGGCCGGCGGCGTCCCAGCTCGTCGGCGATTCGAGCGAAGGCGTACACGCCCTTCTCGATCGACGGATTGACATAGACAACGTAATCGTGGCTGCGATCTTGGACACGGACCTTGTTCGGATCGACCAGGTTGGGCAACGTGACGGACTCGATTCCCAAGGCCTGACGGTGATATTCGGCCGAAAAGCGGCTTGGCACGATCACGGCGTTGACGTCGGCGAACGTGGCGGGACTGGGGTAGGAGAAGTTGTGGAGGGTGAAGACCGTGGCGACTCCCTTTCGACGCGCCCGCGCGAGGAGTTCGAGCGTCAAAAGATCACCGCCATAAGTGATCAAGACATCGGGCCGGAACCGCTCGAATACCGACTCGGTGAGTGAGAGAAACCCGCGGAACTCGGCGGCGTCGAGCTCGCCGCAACGGTGAGTGGAGCGGCGATGGACCGTCACCGGGACCCCATGAACCACGGTTCGAAGGCGGGGCGGATCGGCAGCGAAGACGCCCTGAAGACCGACCGTCAAGCGGTCGTCGCTTCCCATGACTTCGTATTTATGATCGTATGCGGATAGCAGGCCGGCGGGATCTTGATCGAACCCGGCGTCGACAACCGAGCCGCAAAGCGCCTCCACCGCGAATCCATGCCGTGCAAGGCATTCCATCAGGGTGCGGTTGGAGATTGCCGCGCCATTGGAGCAGTCGCAGTAGAAGAATCGGGAACAGTGCAGGATCCGTCGCATTCTCGTAACCGTAGATTTGCGGTCAATCTAAGCCAGGGGCCTGGCGGAGACGGGGCCGCGGTTAGTGAAATCGGCTCCCGTAGTCGTGACCTCGCACTGTCTTCTCGGGCAAGGGCCGGCTACACTGGACAAAGACAATCTCCCTTTTTCACCAAAACGTGAGGAGCTTCCGGGATGCGTACCAAGCCCTTTTGGTTGTGGGCTGGCGCGTTCCTCTTGACCCTGGCGGGAGCGGCGAGCATCGCGCGGTCCGGCGGAAATGAGGGCCGCGCCGCCAATGCGGACCAGCGATTCATCCGCGTTGGCGATTATTATATCAACGCCTCCCGGATTGACTACGTGGTCCGCGAGCCCGACGGCTTGCTGGTCGTCTTCGGCTCGGAGGCAGAGACCAAGCTCAAGCTGACCGGTCCCGCCGCCCAGGAGATGCAACGGTGGCTCGAGGGGTGCCCGGTCGCCCGCGAAAAAGCGCAGCCGGGCGGACATACCCAGCAGGGCGAGAGTCCTTCGCAAATGGGCCCGCAGGGAAAAATTGGTCCGCAAAATCCTGCTCCGCAAACGGGCCCCCAGGGAAGGGGCGCTCCGGGCCCGGCCTCTGGCCATACGTTCCTCTATTCAGCTCCCGACGGTGTCGACAGAACGCAGCAGGGCGGCCTTCCGCAGGGGAACAACCCGCCTGGACCGGATTTCACGAGCGTTCGCGGCCGGCCCCGTGGATCGCACTCCCTGCAATCGGCCGGACGGGGGCACGCGGCGTCCCCCGACGCGAGAGCCCCCGCCCGGTCGGAGGATGGCACGCCCGTGCCAGAGTGATCGGTCGGCGCCACACGCCGCCCGTCACGTTGGAATCGGCGTCCATGTGTCGTACTTGGGGTGAACATAGTCACTCCATTGCACGAACCCCAGGCTCGGGTTTCCCTGCAACGCAGCCTCCTGGGCGGGCGACGGGGCGGCGACCTGCTGCCACCCTTGTCCGCCTACGTACTTCTCCTCACCGGACGCCGTATAGGACGGCGTCACCGCGATTTGAACCCAGATCCCGCCCGAAGGCTGATACACGAGGTAGTCCTGAAATGTCACATCCATCCTCACGTCCAGCGTGGCCGTTTCGGTTGTCGGGCCCCACTTCCATCCCAGGGTCGGTGAATCAGTCGCAGTTCCCGGGAGGCTTGCCGTCCCATTCGCGCCCACCGACGCGCCCCACGATGGATCCACGTACCCCGGGTCGGTCGGCTGCGTCCAGTTGGGAACGTTGTCCAGCACAGCGCCCGGGGTTGTCATTGTATGTGTCGCTTGGCCGCCTGAGACAGTCTGGTTGATCTCGGAGCTGTTCGCGCTCACCATTTGGATTACATTGATTTTCCCCCCCGCGCTCTGTGGCGCGGTCAGGGATGCAGAGAACGTCATGCCGGACGAGAACGCCGTCCCCGTGTTGTCTCCCGTGGGTAGACCCGCCCACTCCGTCGGCCCGTAGGTCACGCTGAATGAGTTGACGGTGGGCGCGACGACCGTGCACGTGGCGCTAGCCTGGCCAGTCGAGCCGTCGGTGTAGGTCACCGAAACGTAGACAGAGTGCGCGCCGGGCGTGGCATTCCAGTAGGCGCCGCCGAACCCCATGAAGGAAACCCCGCCGCCTCCCCCGATGGTCTGGGGCAAGGGGTGGCCTGATGAAACGGTCTATGTTGTTGCGGGAGTTCTTGTTGCGCGGGCTTGTG
>JBMFUH010000996.1:0-2770 GCA_049966735.1 Isosphaeraceae bacterium | reverse complement strand
ACGGGGACGGAGCGGTGCCCGCGGGCACGAGTTCATCGATACCGACACACGTGGCCAGGACGCGCCGCAATGGGGGTTGGCACTCCACGAGCACTCGGGCGCCAAGCTGCCGGACGAGCGGGGCATAGCGGATGAACTGAAGCGTGTCGCCCAGGCCTTGCTCGGCGAGGAGTAGGATCGTCTTGCCTTGAAGGCTCGAGCCATCCCAGATGGGCTGAGAGTAAGAGTGCGGCAAGAAGTCAGGACGCTTCCAGCGCCATTCGTATTCGGCCCATCCCTGCTCGAAATCACCCCGCGCGAGAAAGACGAGGCCAAGATTGACATGTGCATCGATATAGTCGGGCTGGAGCCGTATGGCCTGTCGGTAACAGGCTTCCGCCTCCGCCGGCCTGCCCTGATCGGCCAGCGCGACTCCCAGGTTGACGTGTGCCTCGGCGGAATCCGGTATGAGTTGACAGGCCCTCTGGTACGAGGCCACGGCCTCCGCCATTCTCCCCAGCTCGCAAAGCGCCTTCCCCAGGTCGGTCAGAACTCCAGCGTGGTCGGGTCTGAGCTGGACGGCTTGCTCGTAGCAGACCACGGCCTCGGCGAGCCTTCCCTGTTCCGCGAGGACCAGTCCCAGGTTGTAATGCGTCTGGGCCAGGTCGGGCTTAAGTCGCGAAGCCTGACGGTAGCAGTCCTCCGCCTCGGCCGCCTTGCCTTGCTGTCGGAGGACGTTCCCCAGGTTGTTGTGGGCTTCGGCCTGGTCGGGCTGGAGCCGCAACGCCTGCTCGAAGCAGGCGATTGCCTCGTCGAGCGCGCCCAGTCGCGCGTGGGCCATCCCCAGGTTGGTATGCGCCTCGGCGAGGTCCGGCTGAAGGCGCAGGGCCTGGCTGATGTGCTCGACGGCCAGGTCGCTGCGGCCGAGCTGGTGGACGAGCACACCCAGGAAATGGAGCGTGCCGACATGATGCGGGTCCGACTGCAAGATCTCACGGTACAGCCGATCCGCGTTCCCCAGCCGCCCCGCTTGATGGTGCCGCACGGCCATGTCGAAGGCTTGAGCAATCGTGAGCATGAATCAATGCCCGGAATTGAGGAGTACCGACCCGCCGGCCAGTCCTTCCGGCCTTGAGATCCCGACACGAGCCGCCTGGCGCGGACGCAACCCCCTCCGAGTCGGCGGCGTATCTTGGCAGAGGACGTTCCTTTTGCCAAGAGCAGATGGCCGGAATAGGGAACCCTGGTAGATTCTCCAGGGCTTTGGGCAGGAGGGAAGGCTCTGTTTGACGTCGGCCGATTGCCCCATGTTGACCTGCCCCAGTCCAAAGTGCAACATACCGATGGTATTGCCCGACCTGCCCATCCTTTCCCCAAAATGACGGCTGTCCCTTTTGGATCTTCCCACGTTTCCACGGACAACCGAAAAAGAGACTTGACGAAGGGAAACCTGTCGGCGACAGTTGCTTTCATTTCCGCGAGGCGGCGGTCTTGATGAGTGTCGGGAGGCAGGGCTCGAATGAAACGGGTAATGCCTCGCGGTCGGGAACCGTGGGTCGGAGAGGGCGCGTCGGCTAGGTGGCAGAGAACACTCTGACCGCCGTAGGCGCTGTCGCCGCTGCGAACAACACCAGGCGTTTTTTTGTCTCTGATCCAGCCCTCGGCCCGAAAAGGAGCGCATAATAAAGGTAAAGGGAAATCAGGAGACACCGCGCGCCCCGCTCCTGGACAACAATCATCCATGGCTGCACAGTAAGTCCCTCCACTGCCCACCGCTGACTGCCCACTTTCTGCTCGAAAAGACTCAGGCGTATAGTAGTGTGCAAACGCTGGAATTTCGCCGAAAAAGTGCCATTTCGTGCCACTTTCTGGGGTGTCGAAATCAACCTTTGGCTCGCCGATCAAGCGCCGAAAGTCGTTTCAGGATCATCATTTGGGGTTCTTGTGCATCCACCCACCGAAATCGGGAACCCGCGTGGCACTACCCCCCCGAAAAGTGCCACTTTTCACACCCCCCTCATGTTCACTATCGCCAGCCGGCCCAAAAGGACCAGGATGTGAACGACCAATCACTGAACCCGGTTTTCAGGGTTCAGTTTTCAGTTCAGGCACCGAACTCTGAAAACTGAACACCGAACACTGAACACCACCAGGGGCATTGCTTCGGATGGATCAATCGAGGCGGCGCAAGGTATAATCGGCGTTTCCCCGCGGACGGGGGGCTTGCCATCAGGCTCAAGATTTCAGGTGAAAGAGAAAAAGGCAGGAACGATCCGATGCGAAAACCGCGACTCATGACTCCCGGTCCGGCGATGGTGCCGGAAGACGTTCTCCTGGAGCTGGCCCGGCCAGTGATCCACCACCGCTCGGCGGAAGCCAAGCAGGTCATCGTGGAAGTGACCGAGGGGCTGAAGGAGGTCTTTCAGACCAAGAACGACGTCATGATCCTCACGTCGTCCGGCACCGGCGCCATGGAGGCGGCGGCCGTCAACACCGTGCCTCCCGGCGGTAAGGCCCTGATCTTGAACGCCGGCCACTTCGCCGCGCGCTGGGGCAATATCTGCAAGGCATATGGCATCAACGCCGTGAACCTCGATACGCCGTGGGGTCAGCCGGTGGACCCGGATCAGGTGGCCGAAGGACTGCGGCAGCATCCCGATACGGTCTGCGTCATGGGCACGCTCTCGGAAACCTCCACCGGCACGGGCCATCCCATCGAGGCCATTGGCCGGGTCGTCGCCGCTTCGCCGGCCGTTCTGGCGGTCGACGGCATCTCGGGCGTGGGCGCGAT
>JBMFUH010000995.1:0-2776 GCA_049966735.1 Isosphaeraceae bacterium | reverse complement strand
GCTGGCGGCGCACGGCGACGAACTGGCCGCAGTGCATGAGCGCGTGCGTTCCGGACATGGACAGAAGCGCGGCCACGGTCGGAGCGAAGGGCGGATACTTCTCGGGATCGGTCTTGTCCAGGTCGGCCTCGGGATAGCCGTCGAGGACGGCCAGGGTGGCGGCCCGCTGGGCTTTCCACAGCTCCTGGTACTTCGCCAGCGGCAGAAACTTCGCCGGGTCGTCGAGCTGGGCGGTCTCTTTCGAGTGCGCCGCGTCAAACCCTTCCGGCAAGGGGGGGCACGATCCCGGGCTGACCATCTCGACGAACCTGCGCTCGGCCGAGATCAGGTGGCCGAGCTGCCAGGCGATGTGATTCATGCCGGGAACCGGGCGGATCAGCAAGTCGGCGTCGGCCAGGTCGCTGATGTAAGCGTTGATGATGAAATCACTCATTCCGATACCCAGTTTCAGAGCGTCCTTGGGGCTCATGAGGCGGACCTTTCTCATCTTGAAAAGAAAAGGATAGAAACACGTGAAAACACCGGTCATTTTGATGTGTTCTTGGGCTCGGGGGCCAGGCTGAAATCGGCGATGAAGAGCTGGCTGTTGCGGTCGGTCGCGCGGCTGTTCGAGGTCCAGAGGAGTTGCTTGCCGTCGGGGCTGATCACGGGCAGACCGTCGAAGCCGTCGTGATAGGTGACACGGTCCTCCGCGCCGGTGTCGACGTTCATCAGGTAGATCTCGTAATTCGAGTGGCCGTGGCGGCTGGTCGTGTAGACGATGTGCGTGCTGTCGGGATGCCAGAACGGCCCCCAGTTGACGAACTCGTTATTCGTGAGCGCCCGCTCGGCGGTCCCCGCGGTGTTGTTGACGTAGAGCTGGAGCAGGTCGTTCCCCTCGCGATCGCTCCGGTAGATGATCCGCTTGCCGTCGGGCGAGAAGAACGGGCCGCCGTCGTATCCCTTGGCCGCCACGACGCGGCGGACGTTCTTGCCGTCGGCGTCCATGATGTAGATATCGGCATCGCCGTCGCGGAAGGACGTGAAGATGATATGCTTGCCGTCGGCAGAGTACGATCCCTCGGCGTCGTAGCCCGGGGCGTCGGTCAGACGGACGAGGTTCTTGCCGTCGCGGTCGGCCTTGAAGATGTCCATCCCCTCGGGAAAGCTCCAGCGATAGCGGCTGCCCGCCCGCGAATAAGCCGTGCGCGGCGGCTCGGGGCTGGGGTTGAGATGGGTCGAGGCGAAGAGAATCGACTTTCCATCGGGATGAAAATATGCACACGTACACGCGCCCTTTCCGGTGCTGACCCGCAGCGGCCGCGCGTCGGGAGCGAGCGCGGCGGTGAAGATCTGGTACTCGTACTGGTTGGGGGCGGGGTTGAGGAAGACCGAGGTCGGCAGGTTGGGCACCGCCTGGAAGATGATGGCCTTGCCGTCGGGACGGAAGTAGCCCTCGCCCGCCCGGAAGAAGCCGAAGGTCACCTGGCGAATGTTCCGCAGGTGCCGGGACTCCAGCCGCGCCACCTCCTCGGTGGAAAGAGGATGCTGGGCCTGCGCGGAGGCCGGTTGACCAGAAAGCGCCGCGGCCAGGGTCAGGGCCGCGGAGAGCAGGGAGAAGGACATCGGAATCACTCCGTCCAGGCGCGGGTCGATGAAGTTCTGGAACGCGGTTGACGGCCCTCGGAAGAGGAATCGGTCAGGGAACCCAAGCCGCCAGCCGGTACGCCTGGAAACACTTGTTGGCACCAGGCGTCTTCCCCGAGGGAAGAGACCTGCCTAGTATAGGTCGTAAGCTTCCGGCCGCCAATGGCCGTTGTGGCCGCGAGCTCGACAGCAATTCCCACTTATTCTCAACTGTTCGCAACACGGGGCCAGCCGACGAGGAGCGCGATCAGACGGTGAAGATCTACACGAAGACCGGCGACGAAGGAACGACAGGCCTCCTGGGCAATCGGCGGGTGTCCAAGGACGACATTCGCATCGAGGCCTACGGGACCATCGACGAGCTGAACGCCGTGCTCGGTCTGGCCCGGGCTCAGGGGCTTGATCCCGCCGCCGACAGCCTGGTCGCCCAGCTTCAGAATGAGTTGTTCTCGGTCGGCTCCGCGCTGGCTGATCCGGACCCCAAGGGCCCCTTCCACAACGCGATCCGGCTCGAGCATGCCAACCGGCTCGAGAACGTCATCGACGCCCTGGAAACGGAATTGCCGCCGCTCTCGACCTTTATCCTTCCAGGCGGTGCGGTGCCGGCCGCAACCATTCACCTGGCCCGGACCGTCTGCCGCCGGGCCGAGCGTTTGGTCGTGCGGCTGACCCGCCAACCCGGCGGGGAAGTCTCCCCTGCCCTCATCGTCTACCTCAACCGCCTGGGCGACCTGCTGTTCGTGCTCGCCCGGGCTGTCAATCACCGGGCGAAGGTCTCCGAATTCCCCTGGGAGGGGTTGTGAGCAAGCAGGGAGGGTCGTCCATGACGACGGACTCCAGGCTTCGCGGCAAGGTTGTGCTCGTCACCGGCGGCCGTCGGGTCGGCTCGGCGCTGGCCAGGATGCTCGCCGAGCGCGGAGCGCGGCTGGCGCTCACGTATTACACCAGCCGGGAAGCCATCGAGCAGACCGTCGCCGAGCTTCAGGCCCTCGGCGCGGAGGCGTTGGCCGTGGAGGCCGACCTGGCGCATGCCGATCTGGCGGAACATGCCGTGGCCGCGGTCGTGGCCCGTTTCGGCTGCCTCGATGCACTCGTGAACATGACCAGCGTCCTCCGACGGACGCCATTCTCCCAACTGACCGCGCGCGAC
>JBMFUH010000994.1:0-2776 GCA_049966735.1 Isosphaeraceae bacterium | reverse complement strand
TGCTCGGTCAGCTTCCTTCACCGCGAAAATCTTGCTGACCGAAAACCGAAAAAACTTCGATAGTGAATTGGTGCGGACAGAATGTGCGAAGGTGGGCCTCGTCTCTTTCTTCAACAGGACTGAGCCTTTTTTGAAATGGCTCGGTTTCCAGCCCCCATCGTGACGGGGGCCTTGGTGCGAATGGTTCAATTGCACTGTGGTCACTGCTTGGGTCGGCCAACTCCCGAAGACCGAGGCGTTAGGAATGTCAGACCGCCGCACGACACGACTGGATGCTCTGGAAGCCCGGCTCACCGGTCCCAAGCGGATCGCGCTTTTCGGCCACCGCAACGTGGGTAAGACCACGCTCCTGGCCGTTTTCTATCGCCAGGCTTCGGGAGGGCAGGTGCCTGGCGTGCGTCTGGCCGCGGCCGACGCCCGCGGCGCCGAGTACCTCGCCGACAAGATCGCCCAGATCGAGTCGGGAGAGCCCATGTCCGGAACCTTGGCCGAGACGGAGCTCAACCTTCGGCTCTATCATGGGCCGGCCCGGTTCGAGCTGGTCGTCCGAGATTACCAGGGAGAGCACGTCACGCTCGGTGCGGACGAGCCGATCCAGGAGTTCTTCGCGGGCTGTGACGCCGTGCTCTTCTGTCTCGATCCCGAAAGTTCGCCCAACCCCGCGGACCGGCGCAGGCGGCAGCAGGAGATCGAAAACCTGCTGGAACGGTACATCGAGCGTTCCGACGATCTGAGCACCGACCGGCCAGTGGCCCTCCTCCTGACCAAGTTCGATCGAGTCATTTCCAGAGCGACAGAGGACGGTGAAGAGTCCATCACGGTCCGAGGCCAGATCGACCCTCGCCCGGGGTTCGAGGGGCCGCTCGTCGAGCGCATTGTCGACGAGCGGTATGGGATGACCCGGCACGCTCTCCGGCAACACGCTCCGGACGGGGCAATCTTCGCCGTCAGCTCATTCGGTCCCGGCTCGAAGGGCAACCGGCCACCGACCGTGCTTCATCCGTGGGGGTTGGAAGGCCCACTGAGCTGGCTTGCCGAACGGCTCGAAGAGCGCGACCGCGCCCAGATGGAAGGGCTTTGGGACCTTGCCCCCTCGGACTTGCCTCGGCTGAAGCGCTGCGTCGCCGCGTATGAGCGCCGGTATCCCCGGTCCAACGGCTCGGTCGAGTACCGCTTGCGGCTCCAAGCCCTGGAGCGGAAGCGAAAACGGCGACGGCTCGGCAAGACTGTCCTCGCGGCCGCGGTCCTGCTCGCGGGCGTCGCGGGGTATGATTACCTGGGCTTCCACCTCGCCTCGGCGTACGAGCGCGACAATCCTCCGCCTTTGGTCGCTCGACACTGGTCCGACTTTGTAGCCGGGCACCCATCGCTTCCCCTCTTCTTCCCGTCGCTGGCGCGGCAAGCTCGCTTGAAGGAGGCCGAGTGGACGGTCAAGGCCGCTCGCTCGCAACTGGAGAGTAGGGCCCCGGTGGCCGACCTGGGCGCGCGGCTGGAGGGAATCAAGGAGCAGGCTCCGCAGCTTGCCCCGGCCATCCGCGGGGTCGAGGAGGCTTGTGAGCAGGTCCGCCACGAGGAACGATGGAAAGAGGTGCACGCCGCGGCCCTCTCACTGACGGCCATCGACCATCCCGAGCAGCCTTTGGCCCAGCTCGACGCCTTTCTTCGGGAGTTTCCCGAAACCTCGCATCGCACGGAAGTCCTTGCACTGGCCTGCACGCTCAAGACCGAACTGGCCTCGCGTCACGCTGCCGCGGAGCGGAAGATCATCGACGACCTGTTCCGGAGCGGGTCGCTCCCCGGCGCCTCGCTTGCCGACCTGATCGACAAGGCTCGGCAATTCCTGGCCGACCACCCCGAGAGCACCCTGCGGAACGAGGTGCAGGCGCGGCTCGACGAGTATCTGCGCCGGCAAGACGAGCGCGACATCGACCGGGCGCGCGATTACTCTCGGCGTCATCCGGCCAGCTTCGCGGCACGGATTGAGCGGTTTCAAGACTATCTCAAGAACCACCAGGCCGGGGGCCGGTACATCAGCGAGGCGATCGAAGCCCGCGACCGGATTCTCCGCGAGTGGGACGTCCACACCTACCGCCAGGTCTATGATCACTCCCTGGCCCACTCCGACGACGTTGCCGAGATTGCCCGGCGGTTTCGCGACTACCTCCGCGACCATCCCGACGGACGCTTCGCCAGCGACGCCAGGAGCTACCTCACCTGGTGGGATAAGATCTCCGTGCCGGGCGAGTATCGGGTCACCCTCCGCCGGGGCGAGGTCGAACCGTCCGTTGGCAAGTATTTTTCCGGTGGAGCGCCCGACCTGGGGGTGGTGCTCGAGGTCGCCGGTGTCGTGTACGGGCCTTCGTCGGTGATCCGTGACTCCCACAAGCCGATCTGGGATTACACGTTTCCCAAGCCGATCACTTGGAAGCTGGGGGACCCCATCACCATCCGGATCATCGACTACGACTGGTCGGCCAGCGAGGTTTACACCTTGAATAGTTCTCAGGGAGACCCGCTGGCGATGCGGCTGCTGTCGGGGACCATCCGGCCCGCCAAGGGAGGAAAGACCACCCTCGTCTTCTCCTCCGACTTTGCCATCCCGGTCCTGAGCCGGCCGGAGTGAACGCCGGCCCAGGCGGGATCAAGAGACGTCAATGGCGGAAATGTGCGACGCGACACATGCGGTCACTTGCTGTCCTTCTCCGCGGTTGGCTTCTTGGAGGCTTCCTTCGGCTTCCCGTTGGTCAATGAATTGCCCGCCAGGAGCGTGTCGATC
>JBMFUH010000993.1:0-2779 GCA_049966735.1 Isosphaeraceae bacterium | reverse complement strand
CGGATGTCTCGGCCGCGGCAACAGGCCCCGCTGGGGCAGGCGTCTCGGCGTTGACACCGGCACTCCGAGGTCCTCGAACCGAATTGCGCGCTGCCTCAGGCTGGTCGGCCGGGGAAGGCAACGCCAGCGCCTGTTCACCGAGGACCGCTTTGTCCGCGGGCTGAGGCGCGGTCGGTCGGGTCCGGGACCGCCCCAAAAGCCTGGGAAATCTCCTGGGAGGGTTTTCCTCCGGCGCTGAGCCGCGGACCACGAGCTTACCGGAGCGTCCCGTGGCTCGCCGGGCTTCGGCCGCTCGGTTCTGGAGATATTCACCGTACCAGTTACCCGGGACCAACCGCTGGACGCCGCGGATCTCTTGCTCGATCTCGTCCCATTCGCGATCTGACCGGGGAGAAGCGTTGATCCGCGCCACCACGGCGACCCACCGGCAGTAGGCCCACACCTGCTTGCGCTGGGGGGGCAACTGGCTCCGAGCAGCCAACCGGGCGTAGATGCGTCCGGCATCTTCATATTTCTTTGAGGTGAACAGCCGGTCGGCCTGAGCCAGCTCCGCCGCGGGAGCTGGCATGAGAGCGGAAGCGTATCGGGTTGGGGGCGGGATCGCATGGGCCTGACCGGTCGGCCCGGTCCGTTTCGGGGGGGCGTTCGAGGACGGGCTGGCCGGCACGTTTGGCTGTGCGTCAGGCTTTGGCTGTTCGGGTTTTGCTTCCGGTTTTCCCTGCGCTGGGCCGTCGAGTGGAGGAGGCATGGGGCCAGGATCGGCCAGGGGAGACGGTTCGTGGAGATCGGCGGATTCGGCCGCCGCCCGCGCGCGAGGCAAGGGTTGAAGGCCGGTCTTCACGATGGCCCCGTCGGTCGTGGACGCGGCGGCCGGGGCCGATGGGACTGGGGTGTGCGGCGGCTGATCCTCCGCCGGCGCGGCGATAGCCGGAAATTCCTCAAGCTTGGCTGGCGCCGGGGCTGCCGGTTTGGGGATGGGATTGTCCCTCTGCCCGCCCACCGAGGGGGAGATGATATCCAGGTACTCGCGATACTCCCGGGCGACCGCGGGCTTTCCCTCAGCGTCTGCCTGACTGATCAGGTTCCGATAGACCTGACCCAAGAGGTCGAGCATGGCACCACGCTCGTCGCCCTTCGAGGCGGGAAGAGCGTCTTCGATGGTCGCGGCGGCCTTCTCGTATGCGCCTTGCTTGACCAGGCTTCTGGCCTGGTCAAGAGCGCCTCTGCCGGCCTTGTCCTGGGCGCGGAGTGTTCGGATGGGCAGCGCGAAAGCGATCAGCGTGATGGCGATCGAGAAAGCCTGTCGCATGACATCCATGTCCTGCCTGGGTAATGGGGGCCCCGTGACCGCTTTGTATTCTGGGATCGGTCACGAGTCGCGTGGCCTGGCGGGGCGGCGTTCGTCGGCTCGGAGGCAAACGGGAGAGGTGCTTCAATCCAGAGATACGCCGGGTCGACTCGGGACATTCGCCGGAAGTATGCTTCGAACGTCCGAATCCGTCAACGTGAAATCGAAGACGATCTCACAAGTTCAAGGCTCGACGACCGAGACCCGCTGGTGTCTGTGCGGCTCGTCCGAGGGCTTTTTCCTGGTGGATCGGGGAAGTGGGGCGTGGGTGGCATGTAGGGACGGAGTGACGCGGGCGATCTTTTCAAGCTGGTTCTGGCTCGGTCCACGGGGATGACCGGCGGCGAGGGTCGAGGAAGGCCCAGGGCCTCCGCGGCCTCGACCTGGAGGCGGTAGAGATCAAGATCGGCTGCGTGCCCATGGTGAAACCAGTCGACGGCTTTATCATACCATTTGCGCGCGAGGTCCTGTTTTCCCTGCTGGGCGTCGAGCATCGCCAGGAAGAACCAGTCGAAGGCGTCTCCTTCACCCCCGCGGAGCTTCATGGACTCGTGGAACGCCTCGGTTGCCTGCTCCCAGTCGCCGATTCGATAGCACGCCGCTCCCAGGGTATTCCAGTAGGTTCCTTCATCCGGCGCGAGCTTGACCGCCCGCTGGGCGTACGTGTACGCTTCGTCCGGTCCGCGGAGGCTGGTGTTCCCACAGGTTGTCAGAATCCAGGCCAGGTTGTTCAGGACAAGGGCGAGCTGTTGCCTCCTTGCATCGTCATTCGCCATGGCGCCGCTCGTCGATTCCAGTTGGATCTTGATCTGGTGATAGACGTCGATCGCCTCGGCAACGCGGTTCATCGACGCCAGCCGGACCGCGTTGGTGATCGTCATGTCCCACTCCATCTCCGGCGACGTGGGTTTTGACAGGTAATGTCTGGGGCGTCCGCCGGGTGAGGGGGGGGCGGTGCTGATCACGAAGTCACGGACTCGACTGGACCGGTTGAGCAACTCGATGTAGGCCGACCAGAGAGGCATCCTCATGCTGAGAGTCAAGAAGGTCAGGCTGAGATAAATGGCAAGGCGGCCGCGGAGACGCCGCCGCGAGTCGTCGTGGGCAGTGGGCCGGTCAGCACTCCGGCTGCTCCAGACGACGAGGCAGCTCGCATAAACAGCCGTTGCCAGCTCCAGGGTTAACTGGATCGCTCCCATCAGAGTGCGCGCCAGATCCGCCGCGTTGGAATGAACCAGCGCCAACCGCGAGACGGTGAACGAGCCGACGACCAGCGTCGAGCCATGCCCCAGGCAAAGTCCCTCCACGAGCTGGAGGATGCCTCCCAGCCCGAGGATGAAAAACGTGAGCGCCGAGGCACCAAGGTAGGTGCAGTTGCCCGATCGCCGCAGAGCCAGAGCAAGGAAGAGCGGCCAGCTCATGGCCAGCAGG
>JBMFUH010000992.1:0-2784 GCA_049966735.1 Isosphaeraceae bacterium | reverse complement strand
CCGGACATGTACCGTTTGCGGATATTGTGAACCGGCCGCGCCCCCTCCTTGAACTCGGCCAGCGAATACAGTTCGGTCGCTCCATTCGGTTTCTTCTTCGTGAAATACACCTGATCCCGCCGAAGGGCTGGTGGTTCACCGTCTTGGCTCTCTAACAAGACGGTGTCGTGCGTCGCGAAGATCAACTGCGAACGGAGGTTCTCCGCAGGTTCGTTAACAGCTCGGATAAGGCCATTGAGCAGGCGAGGATGAAGACTTGCGCTCAACTCATCGGCGAGGAGGGTGACCTCTTCATGGGCTATGGTCCACCAGTCTCCCGCGATGTTGAAGAGTTTCTTCGTGCCGGACGATTCGAGCCAAAACTCGATAGGCTGCCTTGCATCTCCTTCATGCACGAACGAAACAAGGGTTAGCATGTTGGGAACATCCGGTGCCTTCCCGCCGGTCACCCTCAGCGCCTCGGGGAGCTCGACTTTGGCAAGGCGAGTGCGTACGTCGCATATGCCGAAGTCCGCATCCTTGATCAGATGGTCCATGATCCATTCACGGTACAGGTCATCTTTGGCGAATCTCTCATTGCTCGTATATCCCAGTCCCAGGTGGAACACTGCCGCGCCTGAATAGTCCAGGTAACGAGTCGCGTCGCGGATCGCCCTGTAGTAAGGCCCGACCGATTCCTTGCCGCTGTGGGGACCGTGCTGCGCCAGCTTTGACAATACCGATACATTAGGCTGCATTTTTTCGACGTAAAGCCGGTTCGCATCACTTCGCGCGATCAGATCACCCGTGACTTCTCCCGAGGGGCTGCGTTCCAACAGCAGCGTTTCGCCGTCTCCGCCCAACTCAACGAGGAATTCACGCCAGATTGACTTCGATTCATAAGATATCTGGTACCTCAGTATCGATTCCTTGAACGTCACATCACATCCGAGTTCGATGGGCGACTTGCTCGATTCTTCATCGAGGGCGAAGGGCTCGTATGGAGGAATCTTCGCATCTGGTTGAGATTGGGCGCTGGACTCGATTGCCAGCCAGCTCAGCGCGCGTGCCGCCATCAGGACGGTCGATTTTCCGGACGCGTTGGGGCCGTAGATCGCCACGGTGCGGAGCAGCCGAAGCGGCTCGTCAGACCCGGCGATTGGTACCTCGATAACACCCCTATCGCGGTCTTCCTTCCGTTTGAGGTCGGCCGCGACCATGGAGAGCTCGAAGTCGTCCTTGAGCGAACGGAAGTTCTTTCCAAAAAGCCTCACCAGCATGGCAACCTCAGAGAAGAGACGGGTAGTCATGGCTGCGCAGCTTTCCTGCGCAAGGACATTGTAGGCGAGGGATGGGTCCGGGTCTAGCGTGGAGATTCTCTGGTTGCCCGGCGGGACGAAAGCTCCGGCCATCGCAGAGAGTCCGCCTCAATGCATTCGCTGAGAGTGAGGGATCGCGCTTTGAGTGGCAATCGTGGAGAAGAAAGGGTCGCGGCCAACTTATCTTCGAGAGCGAGAGCGGCGAGGGCTCGACTTCTTTGATGAAGGAGCAGAGCCGGATGTTCCGTCGCTGCCGTCTTCCATCTCACTGGTTCGCACTTTGGTCTCGGTCGACGGGCGGCGGTCTTTCACTCCCTTGCGCGGGGGTGCCGGGACGACTTGCTTGACGACGACGTCGTCCCACTCGACCGAGCCGGCCGGCCAGTAGGCGTAGAGCATCACGCGACCCCACCGCGGGGTGAACTGGGTGTGCGTGGGGGTGAAGTCCTCGGTCTGGACGTTCCAGACCCCCGGCTTGCCCTGGAGGTTCTGCTGGCTCCGGTAAACCTCGCGCTTCTCGGTCTTGAGCGAATCGGCGTCAACGTGAGTGCGAAAGCTGGTGGGCAACTCGTCGTAGCACTTGACGAAGACCTTCGCCGCCGAGCCGGTGCTCCGCCAGCGACACTGAAAGCGATACGTTGCCCCCTCCTCGACCGGGAAGAACGCGCTGTAGTAGAGCACGCCCGTCGATCCGGCCACGTCTTCGTTCATCGTGAACCGGATGACCTTGTTTCGCGCGTTCGCGGCCTTCCCCGGCTCCGCAACCCAGGTGACGTCGTGAGACAGGGGGTCCCAGCCGACCGGGGCCCCTCGGCCTTGCTCGAAGTCTCCCGTCACCAGGTTGGGGTTCTTCTTCCAGCGTTCCTCGATCCTGGGATCGACGGTCCCGGCGGCCGTTTCCACTCTACCGTAGAGCCGGTCGAGCGCCTCCTTGACGTAGATGTGGGGGATCTCGCTGACGGTCTGCGTCCGCGCCTGCTTCCGATAGATCATCCTGGGAGGATTGACGGAGAAATCGGCGATGTTGATCCAGAGGTCGTACACGTCCTCGTCGAATCCCTGCACCCGCTCGACCTTGCCCCAGATGCCGATGTCGCCAGCCTGCTCGTTGACGACGATCTCCTTCATCTTCTCTAGCGGTGTGTCCGGGCCGGGAATCATCTTGTTCCGCTGGCTCCAGTCGCGGACGTCTTGCTGGGTCTCGGGTATGACGAAACCCCCCTGGCGATGGAGCTTCGCCCAGAGCATATCGCCGATATTCTGCCCGTACTCGCCGTTGTCAAACTTCGACTCGAAATCAAAGGTGATCACCACCTTCTTGGGCGGGTCGGCCGCCCCCGCGCCTGGGGACAGCGGCCCGTAGGCAAGACACAGACTGACCAGGGACATAAACAGGAAGGAGATCGGTCGCATGTTGGCTCACTTCTTTTCAGTCGGAGGCTGTGTCGCCGGGGGCGTCGTTGCCGCCCTGGGCGGGGTTGTCGCG
>JBMFUH010000991.1:0-2788 GCA_049966735.1 Isosphaeraceae bacterium | reverse complement strand
GTCGAGCGGAGAGCTGGCCCTGCGCTGGCATTCCGCGTTCCGGGTCGGGCCCAAGGCTCCCGAGGTCACGCTCAGCGGCGCCAATTATCACGGCCTGGGCATGCGGTTTCGCCAGGATCTCGACCCCCTCGCCGCCCATCTGATCGGCGGGAAACAGCCCGACCTGAGCGGCTCGAAGCAGGACGTGAGCCCAGCCCTCTGGGGCGCCGTCACCTTCGACGCTCCGGGCAAGCCGGCGACGATCGCCGTCTTCGGATCTCCCCGCAATCCCGGAGGCGAGACGCGCTTCTTCTCGATGAAGCAGCCGTTCGCCTACCTCTCGGCGACGGCGGGTCTGGACCAGAAACCCATCCGGTTCAAGTCTGGTGACACGTTTGAGTTTGATTATCTGGTGACCATTTATCCGGAAATCAAGTCCGCGGATTTCCTCGCGACGAGGGGCCGGCGGTGGCTTTCCCAACTTTCGAACAAGGGCCATTAGCTCCACGGAGGTTCGTTTCCCATGGGCAAGATTTCAATTGGCGTCAACCTCGAATATACCAGACATGAAGATAAGTCATTTGAGTGGGGCGTGCGGACGGCCGCCGAGCTGGGCTACTCGCACATCGAGCCGATGGTCCACCTGGGCCGGGAGCTCTTGAGCGAGGGGGGCTACTTCCACAGTGTCTCCATGCTCGACGATCCTTTGCGCATCAGGCGGGCCTGCGAGGCCCACAAGCTCAAGCTTTCCGGCCTTTCCGCGCACTCGACACTCTGCAAACCCGACATCAGCGTCGACTACCTGAAGCAGGCGATCCGCTTCGCCGTCGAGTGTGGCGCCCCGCTGATCAACACCGACGAGGGGCCGAAGCCGCCCTGGACCACGAGCGACGAGGATCACACGCTGATGCGGTACACGCTTCAGGAAGCCGCACTGGTCGCCGAGCCGCGGGGAATCCTGATCGGCCTGGAGCCCCACCAGCAATACAGCAAGCACCCCGACGGACTGGATCGAATCTACTCGCTGGTGAAGAGCCCGTGCCTCGGCATCAACTTCGATACGGGCAACTCGTATCTCTGCGGCCACGATCCCTACGTCTGGCTCGAGCACGTGCTCGATCGCCTGGTGCACCTGCACGCCAAGGATATCCCGACCGAGCAATCGACCTCCGAGCGCGGCAAGGTGACGGGCACGGCGGTCGGCTGTGGCTGCGGCGACGGCGTGATCGACTGGGCGAAAGTCGTGGCGATCTGCAAGAAAGCCCCGCGCGACATCGTCTTCTCGGTCGAATGCGGCACGGTCGATCAGGCCGCCCGGTCCGTCAAACACCTGCGAGCTCTCGTCTGATCCGTGACATAAGGCTGAGGTGGGCCTCATTGCCTTCGGCCCACCCTCGGCCTAGTATCGTGGGGTCCGCTGCGCGGACCAAATGCCCGGCCATCGGTCCGCACAGCGGAGCCTACGGGGAGCCATCGAGCCGAAAACCGCTCTAGACTCCCACCGGCTGCTCCAGCAGCTTGGCGAGGGATTGCTCCAGCTTGACCTGGTCGGCGGCGAACCGGCGAATGCCCTCGGCCAGCTTATCGGTGGCCATGGCGTCCTCGTTGAGCATCCACCGGAACGTCTTCTCGTCCAGCGTCACCTCCGGAATATCCTGCTTCCGCGCGTTCTCGGGAGATAGCTTGCGCTCGAGTGCCCCCTCCGCCTCGCTCAGCTCGCCCAGCAGCTCCGGCGAGATGGTGAGGAGATCGCAGCCGGCCAGCTCGATGATCTCTCCGGTGTTCCGGAAGCTCGCGCCCATGACCTCGGTCTTGAACCCGAACTTCTTGAAATAGTTGTAGATTTTCTGCACCGAGTGAACGCCGGGATCGTCCGGCGCGGCAATCTCCTTGACGCCCCTGGCCTTCAGGTACCAGTCGTGAATGCGGCCGACGAAGGGAGAAATGAGCGTCACCCCCGCGTGGGCGCAGGCGACGGCCTGGGCAAAGCTGAACAGGAGCGTCAGGTTGCAGTGGATGCCGTCCTTTTCCAGTCGCTCGGCGGCGCGGATGCCTTCCCAGGTGGACGCGACCTTGATCAGGATCCGCTCGCGATCGATGCCCTCGGATTCGTACAGATCGATGAAATGGTGCGCCTTGCGGATGGTCGCCTCGGTGTCGAACGAGAGCCGCGCGTCGACCTCGGTGGAAACCCGTCCCGGAATGATCTGGAGGATCTCCTTGCCGAAGGCAACCGCCAGTCTGTCGGCACAGGCCTTGATCTGGGTGTCGCGGTCTTCATCTTCGGCTTGCGCGTGGCCGATGGCTTGCTCCAGTAATCCCTGATACTGGGGCATCGCGGAGGCCTTGAGCAGGAGCGAGGGATTGGTGGTCGAATCCCGAGGACGATACCGGGCGATCGACTCGATGTCCCCGGTGTCGGCCACGACGACCGTCATCGCACGCAACTGATCAAGCAAGTTCATGACGCGCTCCTTGAGGTCTGCGGAATCGATGTCCCAGGCGCCTGCGCGGACCCTGGTCATGGCAGTTTCGAATGTCACAAATTCGGAGTATTCCTGGAGAGAGATTGTAGCAGATCGTGTGCCGCGATGGCCACCTTGCCGATCTTCCTCCGCGGTGGGAAAACGCGCGGGAGATGGTAAACTCAACTCCGCGATCGTGATGTCGGCCCGACCCGTGATAGCGCCATCGGAGGATTGGATGGAGGCGACGAGAGCAGGCGGGAACGCGACGCTGTTGGAGCTGGGAGGTATTCGGGGCTTCGCGCTGGACCTTGACGGCACGATCTGGGCCGGGCCAGCGCTCC
>JBMFUH010000990.1:0-2797 GCA_049966735.1 Isosphaeraceae bacterium | reverse complement strand
CCAAGAGCCTTTCCGGGAGCTGCCGGATATTATCTGGAGCGGCTCCAGGATCGTGACCGATGGTGCCGAGCGTTCATGGGCGTGGGGCCATGGGCCGATGCTGCGAAGGCGCTGCTGGACATGCTCTATGAGGCCACGTTCACGCCAGAGCCGCCGGACGCCCCGCCCGGGTAGGCCGCGCACCAAGTCGCGATCAAACCTACGGACGGCTAAAAGCCCATTCCAGTAGCCGCTGGAGAATCTTCTGTGCCCGATATTCGATGATTCTCGTGTAGCGCACAGCTTTTGTCCGCACTACCGAGAGTTATTGCTCTGGGCGTGTCATCGTGACAGGTTTTCGTGCTTGGTAGAGGGTCAGGAAAGCCGGTGGTGGTGAGGTGATGGGGAAAGATGGAGTCTTTTTGAACTCAATCCAGGCTGCCTGGAGCACCCCCATCTCGGCACCTGTGAGGGTATAAAAGGCCATGGAACGGGGGTGTCCTCCAGTGTTTGAGCACCTTGTTTGCAGCAACACCCCCGGTGTCAGGGTAGTTGTCGGTGCGCCGGGAGACCGGCAAGGAGTAGGTGGTGCAAGTCCACTGCGATGAAGGTATAGCGAACCACATCGGCCCCGAGCCGTGCGCTGGCGCCCGCGAGGACGTCGGCGAAGCGTCGGTAGGGGAGCGCATAGGCCAGCCATTGAGCCTCGAAAATATCTTTCCTCTGGGTGCTGACGCTGTCGACAAGGCGGAAAGCAACACGTTCTGGCGCGCAATCGCGAGCGCACGAACGACCCGGCGTGGTCGAAGACACTGGCATGTGCGTACGCTCTTTGCACGGGAACCGGGAGATCTCGGGTTTGACCAGCTGCTGTACGGGCTGGCCCGCATTGGGAAGGCGAGGAGCCGAAGCCAATGATGAACGGACCCGAGAAGTCAGACTCGGTCGTAGTAGCTGTGAAACCTGCGAACAAGGCCGGGCAACCGGCGGCGGAGTGGGCGGAGCCAAGGACCGGGACCAAGGGGAACACGGAACAACCGCGCACGCGACGGACTCAGAGCCGAGATAGCGTGTCACAGGGGCTGGACCGTGTACGGAACGTTGCCAGACTGCGGAAGAAGGAGAAGTTCACCACGCTGCTGCACCACGTCAGTGTTGACCTGCTGAGGGAATCGTTCCTGGCGCTTAAGCGCCGTGCCGCCCCTGGGGTCGATGGTGTGACATGGGAGGACTACGAGGCGGGTCTGGAGGGCAACCTTTTCGACCTGCACGCACGGGTTCATAGCGGCGGATATCGGGCGCTGCCCGTCAGGCGACGGTTCATACCCAAGCCTGGCACTGACAAGCAGCGGCCGCTGGGTATTGCCGCGCTGGAAGACAAGATCGTCCAGCGCGCGCTCGTCGCGGTGCTCAACGCCATCTACGAGGAAGACTTCCTCGGGTTCTCGTATGGGTTCCGGCCCGGACGGAACCAGCACGATGCGCTTGATGCACTGTCGGTGGCGATCAGCGGCACCCGGGTGAACTGGACTCTCGACGCGGATATTCGGAGCTTCTTCGATTCGGTCAGCCAGGAATGGCTGCTCCGTTTCCTCGGCTACCGGATCGGCGACGAGCGCGTCGTCCGCCTTGTGCGCAAGTGGCTCAAGGCGGGCGTCCTGGACGACGGGGAATGGAGCGTCAGTGCCGAGGGGACGCCTCAGGGTGCGGTGATCTCACCGCTACTTGCCAACGTCTACCTGCACTACGTCTTCGACCTCTGGGCTGGGCCAAGCAATGGCGAGGGCGCGAGGCCGGCGGCAACGTGATAGTCGTGCGATATGCCGATGACATCGTTGTTGGTTTCGAGCACGAAGCCGATGCGAGGCGTTTCTGGGACGCGATGCGGACGCGGTTCGAGCAATTTGGACTCGAACTGCACGGGGAGAAAACGCGCTTGCTGGAGTTCGGCCGCCATGCGGCCGGACGTAGACAGCGGCGTGGACTGGGCAAGCCGGAGACCTTCACGTTCCTGGGCTTCATATTCATCTGCGGCAGGTCCCGACGGGGAGCGTTCTTGCTCCATCGCAAGACCAGAGTCGATCGGATGAGGGCAAGGCTACAGGAGATAAAGAGGACTCTGCGCAAGCGCATGCATGCCACGATCCCTCAACAGGGAAAGTGGCTGAAGTCGGTGGTCACGGGCTACTCCGCGTATCACGCTGTGCCCACGAACATCCGGGCGCTCAGGCGGTTCCGATATCACGTCATGCGTCTCTGGCTCCGGACGCTTCGGCGCCGCAGTCAAAAGGACAAAATGACGTGGGCACGCCTGAGCGAGATCGCCGGTGACTGGCTGCCGACACCCCGTATCCTTCATCCGTGGCCGAGCGAGCGATTTGCCGTCAAACACCCGAGGTAGGAGCCCAGTGCGTTAGTTGCGCACGCTGGGATCTGTGCGGGGGGCGTCCGGTAACGGGCGTCTCTACCGCGATCTGAGCACGTGTCAAACACAGGCCCAATCCGCTAGAATGGATCACATAATTTGTGCCCATCCTACCTATGCGCAAGGGACTTGTGACCACGTCTGACCGATACCGTCTCTCCTTTACCACCGGTGGCCTGTTTCTACAGGAAGCGCCGCTGATAGCTACGCGTTATCTGGCACTACGCGACTGGGCGCAAACGCGCGAGCAAGTGAGGGCTGAGAATCTGCTGCAGGTGCGTACTGCAGCAACGGCCACCCGCGTCAGCCAGGAGCTCATCGCCCGGCTGGAATTGCTCGATATCGAGGAACTGCAGTACCTCACCGAAGGTAGCTCACATGAACGAGGGTGCC
>JBMFUH010000989.1:0-2805 GCA_049966735.1 Isosphaeraceae bacterium | reverse complement strand
TGGTGGCGAGGGTCGGCGGGAACTGGGAGATCGCTCCGGTGACGGTTGTTGTACCGATCGTCAGAACATCGGTGCCGGTCGAGCCGAAGCTGGTCCCTGTCGACAAGAGACTGGGCGGTCCCGCCGTGATCGGCCCGACCAGGGCTGGAGTTGCTGCCGGCGCCGATGGTGCTCCACCAGCACCGGCGCTCATGACAAGGCGGTCTTCAAGGGATGCTTCCCTGACGCAGGGGCGAAACGCCCTGCGGTTTCTCTTCCTCTGGTGCATGCTTCCCTCGCATCATCTTGAAACATGTGGGTTGCTCGAGTGTATGCTCGGGACGTTCTCCGCGGTGCGACGGAGAAATGTGAATTCGACGCCTGCTGCTGAGGAATCATAACGAGGAAGACGTACAGGGGAAGCTTTCCTAAAAAAGATATCATGATCCGCGGAAAAGAATCGCGAGGAGGACCGGGCATGTCGATAGCCGGGCCCGCCTCGCGGAGGGTTGATCAGCGAATTGTCCGAGCGCCGGGTTGCTCAGTTGGCCTTGGGATTGAGGCTCGGCGAACCGGGCAAGGGCGGCAGTGAGGCCGTGGTCTCCTCGGCCGAGGGAACGAACTTGCTGGCTGCCTGACGAACCCGGTCCGACCCGTCGGACCGGGCCATCTCGGCGAGCCTGCGCTTCACGGCGACAGTTGGGTTCTTGCAATGCGCCAGCGCGGTGGCGGCCTGGATGCGCACCGTCTCGTCGGTGTCGTGCGAGAGCCGGAGCAGCCAGACCACCGGGTCGATGTCGGTGCGGTCCTTGATCAGATTGATCACCGAGGCCCGCTGGTCTGGCTTGGGATGGACCATGAGGCCACCCAAGGTGATCAGTTCCTGATTCAACCCCCGCGCCTTGAGCACGACCGCCACGGTGTCACGGATGCTGGGATCCGTGTCATGCAGCCGACGCAGCAGCATATCTTCGGTAAGCAGACGCGGACGCCGCGCGAACGAGACAAGCGTCTGGCGGCGGACGTCGACATTGTCGCTGTCGACGTAGGCGACGGCGGGCGCGGCCGCCGAGTCGATGGCGAGATAGCCCAGACACGAGATCGCCCCGATGCGCGAGCGGAGATCGTTGCCGGCCAGGCAACGGAGCACGGGGCGATACAGGTGTTCCTTCCAGGCTCCCAGCGCGTCTTCCTCGGCGGGGGTCAGGCTTCGTCCCGGTATGAACCGCCAGAGCTTGCCCACCTCGCCCAGCGCGATGTAGCGCACGTTGCTCTCCTCGTCCTCCATGCTGGCGGTGAGGATGTCGTGAACCGGCTGAAGCGCATCAATCCAATGAGCCGGGGCCGGTTCCGGGGAGAACTTGTCGATAATGCGGCATGCGAGCATGGCTGTCGTGGCCCGCGCCGGAGGCGTGAACTTGGAGAGCCCGGTGCGCAGAGCCGCCAGGGTCTCCAGCCACTGCGCCCCCTCCTCGTCGCTCAAAGCAGTCCTGGTCTGGCCGGCCTTCGAGTCGACGCGCTGCATGAGCACGCTCAAAGCCTGCGTGTCGCTGCCACGCAGCCCCTTATTGACCACGCTCCAGGGAGCGTCGCCCGTCACAGCCGCGCTGGTTGCGGGCGCCGGTGCGGGCCCGCGCGATCTCATCAAAAACCCAAAACTGACGGCTGCAACGATCGCAATGCCGCCTGCGATGCCCGCGATCCACAGCCTCGCTCGACGCCGCTCTGGCATGGTTGCCTCCCTGCGAAGACCGGAACAGTGTCCTGTGTTCTGACGCCGGTTTCAGATGTTCGGGTCCGCTTCCCCGGTCGTTACTCCGCCGTGAGCTGTTGCCCCAGGGCGCTCTCTCGAGATGCCAGCCAGGGGCCGACAACCGGCGCGAGAACGGGTTTCCCGTGAACGAGAAGCCGGCGCGTCCACTCCATCGGGCCGCGATCTTAGTGAGAAACGCGAAACCGACAAGATCACTCTGGAAAGAACCTCAAGTTTTCCCGAATATGTGCCGACAAGGCTCCCCGGAAACGATCGTCGTTTCCTCCAGCTCCGGGAAATGCCCGAACAGGACCCAAGGAGCCTCCAGATCGCGAATTTGCCAGGGCCCGTTGCAGGCTTCCCGATTTCTCTGATTTGTCGTTGAGCATGGAATCTACCTCTCGTGTGGAGAAGAGGGTCAGGAAGCAGGGTTCTGATGGCCGATTCTTAGATTCGTCAGGTCGTGGCGGACGCAGTCGCGGGAGAGGAACCCCGACTGGCTGCTCTGCCGGATGCGGCTATGCGGCCACGGAGATGTTCATGAAGAGGGCACGGAACGGCCGGTCGCTCGTATCATCCCGGAAGCAGATCGGGTTGGCGATTGTCTTGATGGTCCTGCTCGCCAGTCCGACCCCGCGGGCACGGGCGGGACTGGGTCGCCGGATCGATCCGGCGCAGTTTGTGCCGCTGGACCAACTGGCGCCGGAATATCGGGGGAGCGTGGCCGAGGTCATCCGCGATTCCACGTTCCATCGCCAGGGTGAGGCCGAGAGCTTTCCCTGCAATGCCGGACTTTATCTCACCCTGGTCAACGAGCCGATGCTCACCTTCTCGCTCTGGAAGGACCTCACGACAACCGGCGTGCAGGTGCGGAAACTGAGCCCCAACCGCTACCAGGGAGACGACGGCGCCGGCACAACGGCCACCTGGGATTTCGTGCTCCGCAGTTCCCGGTTGCACGTCCTGCTGGCCTCGCTCAACTACGTCAGCCCCCACGGCAAGGCCCAGATTCAGGCCCGGATCGTGCTGATCGTGCACACCGGCTACTTTCGCCTGGCCGACAACACGTCGTA
>JBMFUH010000988.1:0-2813 GCA_049966735.1 Isosphaeraceae bacterium | reverse complement strand
CCTGATCGGTGTCGACGGCGCCGCTGAAATCCGAAACGGCTGCCGCGCGCGCTGACTGAGAGCGAGATGGTCCTTCCCTTCCGCGCCCGGACGGAGTAGAACCGGGGGGAGAACTCTCGAACTGATCGAGAGCGACTGATCGGGCCCCCGCAACCATACCCGCCCGTCTCCGGAGGCAATCACACCCCGCCCCGATTGCCGACCGGGAGCAAAGGAGAGATTCTCATGCCAAGCATGAAACGAAACGCAATTCCGATTGCGCTTGGACTCGCATTGGCCACGTCGGCAACCGTGGCATGGGCGGCTGATGATGTCAGCGATCTCCGCGGCGACACCTGGACGGCCACCGACGCGCTGGGCCGGACCTTGCCGGGCTTCAAAGAGGTCGGTCCGCCCCGGCCGGGCAAGACCGTGGGCATTTTTTACTTCCTGTGGCTGGGCCGGTCGGGCGACCTGGGGCCATTTGACGTCTCGAAGATCCTGGCCCAGGATCCTTCTGCAATGTCGAAACCGGCGAGCCCGCTCTGGGGGCCTTTGTTCAGCCCGCACCACTGGGGCGAGTCGATCTTCGGCTACTATCTTTCCGATGACGAGAGCGTGCTCCGCAAGCACGCCCAGATGCTGACCGACGCCGGCGTCGATGCCGTCTTCTTCGATGTGACCAATCAGCTCACCTATCCGAAAAGCTGGAAAGCTCTCTGCCGCGTGTTCGACCGGGTCAAGCGCGAGGGGAACCGGGCACCTCAGATCGGCTTCCTCTGCCCCTTCGGCGAACCGCGGAAGGTTGTCCGCGAGCTCTGGGACAACCTCTACAGCAAGAACCTCTATCCCGACCTCTGGTTCCGCTGGGAAGGCAAGCCGCTGATCCTTGCCGACCCGAACCTCCTGGGCGAGGACATCATTCAGAACCAGCACGGGCCGTCCGTGGAACTGCATCCCGGCCACACGCTGGGCCAGACGTTCACGGTCGGCAAGCCCTTCGAGGCCGTGGGTGCTTCGCTGCCCACGTGGACAACCCGCAATTCCGCGGCCACACTGACCCTGCGCCGGCACGATCCAGCCGGCGAGCAGCTCGCCACGCGCCGGTTCACGAGGCTGCACGACAATGCCTGGGCGATGCTCGAGTTCAAGCAACCTCTTCCGCCCGGCACGTATTACCTGGAACTGTCCCAGCCGTCGGGACACGTCGGCTGGTGGGCCAGCGAGAAAGAGGTTCTATCCGGCGGCCGGGCCTTCGTCGACGGATCTCCTTCAGCCGGCGATCGGTCCCTGCGAATTCGCCCGCGCGACGTGAAGCTGGACGCGATCAAGCGCTTCTTCACCTTCCGCAAGCCTCAGCCCGATTACTTCGTCGGTCCGACCGGTCCGCGGCAATGGAGCTGGCTGGAGGTCTACCCCCAACACGCATTTTATGCACAGGAAGGCGTGCCCGAGCAGGTCTCGGTTGGCGTGGCCGAGAACGCAGTCGACGGCAAGCTGGGCGTGCTCAGTCACCCGCGCTCACATGGCCGCAGCTTCCACGACGGCCGCGAGCCCGGGCCGGCAGGCCAGGACGGGTCGGGCAAGAACTTCACCGAGCAATGGAAGCGCGCGTTCCAGATTGATCCGCCGTTCGTGTGGGTGACCGGCTGGAACGAGTGGATCGCCGGCCGCCTCGATTCCACGTTCCCGCTGGCCGGCTCCGGACCGGTCACGTTCTGCGACGAGTTCAACCAGGAATACAGCCGCGACATCGAGCCGATGCAGGGAGGCCACGGCGACAACTACTACTATCAACTCATCGCCAACATCCGCCGCTTCAAGGGCGTGCGGCCGACGCCCTCCATCAAGCCAATGCCCATCCAGATCGACGGCCGGTTCGACGACTGGAAAGCAGTCCAACCCGAGTTCCGCGACACGATCGGCGATCCCGTGCATCGCGACTTCGCCGGCTGGGGGAAGAAACTCCACTACCGCAACTCCACCGGCCGCAACGACATCGTCGCCGCCAAACTGAGCCTCGACCGGAAGTCTGTGTCGTTCTACGTTCGAACCCGCGAGGACCTGACGCCAGGAACCGGCGCCAACTGGATGCTGCTCTACATCGACGCCGACCACAACCCGAAAACCGGCTGGCTGGGCTACGACCTCGTCGTCAACCGCCAACGGACGGAGGAAGGAAAAGCATCGATCGAGAAGAACGTCGGCGGCAAGTACGAATGGAGCGCGGTCGGAGAGGCGGCATTTGCCGTCGGGCCCCGCGAGATCGAAGTCGCCGTTCCGCTCGCCGCGCTGGGCGTCTCGGGCACCCTCTCGATCGTCGACTTCAAGTGGGCCGACAACATCCAGCAAACCGGCGAGTGGTCCGACTTCACGCTCAATGGCGACGCCGCTCCTAACGACCGGTTCAACTACCGGGCCGTCATGCCCTAAGAAACTATCCGAGAACGCCGTTTCGGCGTCCCGAATCCCTGGAGAGACAAGGGGTTACGACCGTTCTCGGATAGTTTCTAAGCCAGGAGATAGGCTTGCCCTTCGTGGGACAAGATTCCGATCTTGTCAGTTCGTGGGATAAGATTCCCATCTTGTCACTCAATTGAGCGTCAATCTGAAAGCTGACAAGATCGGAATCTTGTCCCACGAAGAGATGCAATCAGAACAAAGGCCGAGGAGATTCCGTGATGAGGCCCACCTGGCCGGTAGTCATCCTGTGGCTTGGACGGGAGGCCAAAGTCGGGTAATCGCCCCAGATGGCGAGGAGGTCTTTACCTGGTCACTGGACTCCAGGCGGTTCGCATACGCGATCGGCTCGGTCAAACAGCCGCATTTGCCAC
>JBMFUH010000987.1:0-2816 GCA_049966735.1 Isosphaeraceae bacterium | reverse complement strand
GCGCTGGCGCCGGGCTCGGTGGTCGCGCCACCGCTGGGCTCTGGCTGAGAGCGAGGCGGCTGGTCCGTGGGAGCGGTCTCGGCCGACCTCTCAAACGGCCGCGTCTCGCTTCGAGCGGACGGGCTTTCCAACCGCGCGACGAGGGGAACCGGCTCGATCAGTCGGGAGCCATGCGGTCCCTGGCGGGCTCCGAAGCGAGCCGGCCGCGCGTATTCGTCGGCAAGCAGGAAGGCGTGGCTGGGATCTTCCAGCTCGATGACCAGTTCCTGCAAAGGATGGGCAGATTTCCAGACCGGCTTCGACACCACCAGTGTGTCCACTTCGCGAACTTCGGTCTGCGTTTCCTGCCAGCGCTTGAAATCGATGATCTCCTCGGCCCCTTCAAGTTTTTGAATGGGCTCCAGGTAGGCCCGCATCCGGGAGTAGAGATTGGAGCGGCCGCGCCAGAGGAGGTTGCGCGGATTGTCCACGGCCACGAGGGTCGGCTGCGAGTTGCCGGTGGGAGCGATCACGCAGTGGTCAGCCGTGACCCTGGCCAATGCTCCCTCGATCTCGATGACCGGTCCACTCCCGGCCATCAGGCTCGAATTCCAGAGATGGACATCGGCGGGTACGGGGTTTGCACTCTTGCTGTTGTCGATCCAGATCGAGGGAGACGCCGGCCCCAGCGTGCAATTGCGCAGCAGGATATCCGCCGGGCCCTGGGCCAGGACGCTGATCTGCCAGCCGTCGAAATGGCAGGTGTCCGCAAAAACGCGGGGTGGGTGTTCGCTGGAGTCCGGCGTTGTCTTGGTCGTGTGAACCCGGAGCGCCGCGCGGTTCCTTCCGGAATGAACGGTCTTGCGGAACATGCAGCCCCGGACGGTGAGGTCGGTGTCCTCGGTGGAGATGGCTGCGGCGTCGACGTCCGATCCTCCACGCTCGAGCTCGAAGGTCAATCCCTCGATGACGATCGTGCCCCCCGAAAAATTGAGCAGGGCCGTCTGCGTGCCGTCCTGAAGTGCGTCGGCTGCAAAGCTGAGCACCGGTCGATAGTCGCGGTCCGCCTTGATGGTGACGTCTCGGTTCCGGAGCACCTGGGGACCTCGAGTACCGAGTGTACGTCCTCCCAGACGATAGGGGCCGTCGTCGGTGAGGGTGATGATCGACCGGGGAGGCGCGGTGGTGATCACGTTCAAGAGATCGTCCCCGGGGCGGACAGGAATGTTGCGAGGCAGGGCGGAGATCGGCTGTGCTGGGTCGTCCCCCTCGGAGGGGATGGGTGCAGCATCTCGCCCGGGCGCAACCGGCAAGCGCGGCTTGGAGACAACCTCGGTGCGGGGCGGGTGGGACGAGGCCAGCCCGGCGTCGGCCGGGGTCGGACCGTTCACTTCTCGTCCCCACCAGACCAGCCCTCCAACCACGACGAGAAACGCCAATGCCGGGAAGAACCAGATCAGGTGGCGCTCCCAGGTGACTCGATGGCCCAACGTGATCCAGGCATGCTGGTCGGCCACAATGACGGGTAAGCCGAGCTGGCCGGCGATGATGAGCAGGTCGCGCACCAGTTGCTCGGGCGACTGGTAACGGCGATCGCGATCCTTGGCCAGGAGCCGGCTGATGATCCGCGACAGCTCGACCGGCACGTCGGGATTGAGCCCGCGGATCTCCGGCGCCGGCTCTTCCTGATGTTGCAACAGTTTCTGGAGCACCGTCCCGCCCGGGAACGGGGGTCTGCCCGTCAGCATGTGAAACATTGTGCAGCCCAGCGAGTAGAGATCGCTCCGCACGTCCACGTCGCGAGGGTCGCGCGCTTGCTCGGGGCTGATGTAGTCGAACGTGCCCAGCGTCATGCCGCTCTGGGTCAGACCGCGGTCGGCCTCGCGCTCGAACCGCCGCGCCAGGCCCATGTCGACCAGCTTAGCCCGCCCCTGAGGGGTGAGGATGATGTTCGACGGCTTGATGTCGCGATGAACCACCCCCCGGCCGGCCGCGTGCACCAGGGCCTGGGCGATCTGCAGGGCGATATCCACCGCCTCGCCGACCGGCAAGGGCCCCGTCTCGTCCACCCGTCGCCGCACGGTGATACCTTCAATGAATTCAAACGCGATGTAATGGTTAGAGGCATCCTGGCCGATGCTGTAGACTCGCGCGATGTTTTCGTGGTCGAGCTGGGCCGCCGATCTCCCTTCCTGGTAAAATCGCTGGACGATCTCGGGATCTCCCGTCTGGTCCGGCGGGAGCAGTTTGAGGGCGACATGGCGGTCGAGCTGGACGTCCAACGCACGAAAGACCGCCCCCATGCCGCCTACGCCGATGGCTTCCTCGAGCACGAAGGTCCCCACGACCTCGCCAGGACGAGGCAGTGCGGCCTGCTGGGCCGGCTGAGCCGCCGTCGCGGCTGCCTGCTGCCGTCGCCTCGTGCTGCTCGAGCCGCGTACCACGGTTGGCTGATCCGGAGCAGAGTTTGCCCCGTTCTCTCCCTGGGAGGCGTCGTTCCTTGCAACCGGGTTGCCGGAACTCTCAGGATGTTTCATCGCATCGGGTGTCTGCATCGACTCGAGCTCATCCGGACGGGGTCATCCCCTTGTAGTACATCCGTGACACGCAAAATGATCACAAGATCTATCGATCAAGAAATGATTGGAGACAAGCATGCGCAATAACGCCAACCGTGCAGCTTCACTATAGTTCGGAGGCATTCTCCATGTCAATGCGACTGATTGGGGGTTAAGGGGCGCAGGGCGCACGACATGGTTTGCGGGGCCGAGTAATTTGTTATCCTAGGAGCTTGTCTGAATAACACTACCGCGATTCACCCACCAGTCCATTCAATC
>JBMFUH010000986.1:0-2818 GCA_049966735.1 Isosphaeraceae bacterium | reverse complement strand
GGCCACACCGATCTGAAGAATCTGATCTGTACAAGCTGTCACGGAGAACATCACCTGGCGGTCCGGACCGTCCGCTGGGACAAAAAGACCGGCAAGCTTGTCGCGCGGGGCGGAAAGTAGCTATCCTCTGGCTCGGACGCATTCGCGCTCTTTCATCCGCACAATCTCGGTGTTGCATGACAGATCCTCAGATCGAGCGCATCGCCGTCGTCGGCGCGGGACTTATGGGCGTTGGCATTGCGCAGGAATTTGCCCTGGCCGGATACCAGGTGACGCTGCACGACCGGACCGACGAGCTTTTGCACGAGGCGCGGGAGAATATCCGGAGCAACCTGCTCTTGCTCTCCTCGCTCGGCCGCCTGGACGTGGTGCGAATCGAACCGGCGCTCGCGGCAATCACGACGAGCACGGACCTCGGCACAGCCGTCTCGCGAGCCGATCTCGTCATCGAGGCGATTTTTGAGGACCTTCCGGCCAAGCAGGCACTCTTTCACACCTTGAGCTCACTTTGCGGTTCGGAGACGATTTTCGCGAGCAACACGTCGAGCTTCATGCCCAGCCGGCTGGCGGAGGTGGTGTCGCGACCGGAACGCCTGCTCGTGGCGCACTACTTCAATCCTCCCTACCTGATCCCCCTCGTCGAGATCGTGCCGGGACCGCGGACCTCGAATCAGACGATCGCGACCATGGTGGAACTGCTCGAAAGAATCGGCAAGCATCCCGTCGTCTTGCGGAAGGAAGCCATCGGATTCGTCGGCAACCGGCTCCAGTTCGCCCTCTTCCGCGAGGCTCTGGCGATCGTCGAGCAGGGTGTCGCCGGTCCCGAAGCCATTGATCGCGTGGTCAAATTTGGATTCGGGCGACGGCTGGCCGTGACGGGGCCTTTCGAGGTCTTCGACCTCGCGGGGCTGGATACGATTCTGGCCATCTGTGCTCAGATCTTTCCAGACCTCGCCACATCGACAGTCTCTGCTGGCGAAGTGTCGGACCTGCTGCGCCGGAGAGTCGAGCAAGGCCAGCTTGGCGTCAAGTCGGGCCAGGGTTTTCACGAGTGGACTCCCGAGCAGATCGCGGAGCTGAAGACGCGGTTGAGCCGGGCCCTCGCCCAGGCCGAAGCAAGCGGATAGCGGCATTCTTGAGCAACGGCCGGTACAATGATGCGGCCGAGGAATCACCCTGGCTTTCAAGACTCCAGAACCGGACCGCACATGAAGACCGTGACCACACTGGGAGCCGCAGTGGCTTTGATCCCGGATGGGGCGTCGATCTTGATCGGAGGCTTCTTCGGCGTCGGCACTCCCGACCGCCTGATCCAGGGGCTGGTAGACGCTGGCCGGACCGATCTCCACATCATCACCAACGACACGGGATTTCCGGGCACGGGCGTCGGCAAGCTGATCGCCGCGCGGTTGATCAAGCGCCTGACCGCATCGCACATCGGCGCCAATCCCGAAACCCAGCGCCAGATGATCGCTGGCGAGCTGGAGGTTGTGCTGGTTCCGCAGGGAACGCTCGCCGAGCGAATCCGATCGGGCGGCCACGGCCTGGGAAGCGTCTTGACGCGAACCGGCCTGGGCACGCTGGCGGAAGAGGGCAAAACCAAGATCGAGATCGATGGCCAGACCTGGCTCCTGGAGAAACCGTTGCGCGCCGACTTCGCCTTGATCCGCGGCAAGCAGGCTGACGCATACGGAAATCTGACATATGAGTTGACAGCTCAGAACTTCAACCCCGTGATGGCCATGGCGGCGAACACCGTGATCGCCGAGGCCGAGGAACTTGTCCCCGTCGGAGTGATCCCGCCGGATGCCGTGCGGACTCCCGGCGTGCTGGTCCACTACCTGCTGGAGCGACAGCCATGACGATGAGCGGCAAGGAGATCATCGCCCGCCGCGTGGCGCGGGAGATCCCGCCCGGGGCACTGGTCAATCTGGGCATCGGCCTGCCCACGCTCGTCGCCGCGTACCTCCCTCCCGGCGTCACGGTCTTCTTTCAGACCGAGAATGGTCTCCTGGGCGTGGGCCCGCCCCCACAAAAAGGCCAGGAGAACCGCAACCTCGTCGACGCCGGCGGCGGCTTCATCTCGGCCATCCCCGGCGCGGCCAGCTTCGACAGCACCTTCTCATTCGGCTTGATCCGGGGCGGGCACCTCGACCTGACGGTCCTGGGCGGCTTGCAGATCGACTCGCGCGGCCGGCTGGCCAACTGGATGATCCCCGGCACGCTCGTCCCCGGCATGGGTGGCGCCATGGACCTGGTTACCGGCGCCCGGCGGGTGATCGTCGCCATGATCCATCACGCCAAGGGATGCCCGAAGCTCGTCAGCGAGTGCACCTTCCCGCTGACCTCAATCCGCGTCGTCGACCTGGTCGTGACCGATCTGGCCGTCATCCAGCCCACTCCCGACGGCCTTCTGCTTCGGGAACGCGCGCCGGGAGTCGCCGTTGCCGACGTGCTCGCCTCCACGCCTGCGAAGCTCCTCGTTCCAGATTCCGTCCCGGAGATGGAGCTGGGCTAAGCCCTCCCTTTGAAAGTGCGAAACTCGAACTAAGAAACTGTCCGAGAACGGTCGTAACCCCTTGTTTTTCCAGGGATTCGGGACGCCGAAACGGCGTTCTTCGGATAGTTTCTAAGCTGATGCGAACCTGAGCTTGACACACGTTCTCGGTGACGGCCTTTTGTCCCGTTTCTGGGAGGCTCTATGGGGGCAGGCCCGGCTTCCGGTTTACCGATTACCGGATCTGACCCCGCGAAGCCCCCCCCCGTCGAGCGAACCAATCGGATGGTCCGCTTCTTCGAGAAGGTGCGGTACAAGTGG
>JBMFUH010000985.1:0-2822 GCA_049966735.1 Isosphaeraceae bacterium | reverse complement strand
CCTGGCCGTGCTCGCCGAGTTGCTCCCCATGGTCAGACGTCACGATCACCAGCGTATTCTCCAGCAGACCGCGACGGTCCATCTCATCCAGGAGGAGACCAACCTGGCGATCGAGGTAGGCGATGCAGCTATCATAGCAATCATGGTACAAGGTCAGCGCGTCCTGGGTGATCCGCGTGCCTTCGGCAATGAACTGGGGAGTGAGTTGCGATGAGGCCACATTCGCTCTCGGCAGGGCCAGGTATCTCTTCTCGATCTCGAGTTGCTTGTCGAAGGGCAGGGCGGCCATTCCGAAGCGCGGCGCGGGGTCCGCGTGGAAGATGTAGGGACGGTGCGCGTCGAAATAGTTGAGGAAGACGAAGAATGGCCGATCGGCCGGTCGGTTCGCGAGCCAGCCCAGGACGTCGCGGTTGATCATCGGCGCCGTCTTTCGGAAAAGCGTCTCCCCGTAATCGAGCCGCTTTGGGTAGCCCAGCAGCCGATTGACCAGCCTCCCCAGGCCGGAATTTTGCAGGGCCTCGAGGAGCGAGACGATCCGCTTTTCGTAGGCATCCTCGTAGCGGGCGAATCCCCGGTCCAGGCCATAGGCGGCGTTGCAACAATAGACGTTGCCGACGAATCCGGCGGTGGCATAGCCTTCCCGTCCCAGGACCTCGGCCAGGGTTGGGAACGTCCCATCGAGCGGCACGCCCGGCCGCACGGAGAGCTCATGGGGCCAGCGGCCGGTCATGATGCTAGCGTGCGTCGGCGTGGTCCAGGGGGCCGTCGAGCGGGCCTGGGTGAAGACCACTCCCCGGCGCGCCAGCCGATCCAGGTTCGGCGTGGTTGTGCGGAAATGTCCATGGAGGCTCAGACATTCGGCGCGGACGGTATCGAGCACGATCAGCAGGACGTTCGGCGCGCCAGGCCGCGGGGGGGGACATAGCGCGAGGGCGCGACGCTCGGCTGAGGTGACCCGTTCGTAATTCAATGCGCCGAACGCGACGAGGCCCCCGGCAAGGGCCGGTAGGCTCACTCGCGCCAGCCGGCCGAACCCCGCGGCCCGGCGCTCGAGCCAGGACCCGATCCGCGAACCGAGTCCGCACGCCAGGAACACGCTGGCGATCGAATAGAGGCCCTCGATGTTTAGGAGGAGGGTCAAGCAGCCCAGCGCGACCGCGAGCCGCCAGGCAATCCACCGTGCAAGCCCACATCGAAACGTCGCCAGCAGTGCGATCGCAAGGCCGACGACCGTGAAGATCAAGACCTCGGACACGGGGACCATCCAGACGAAGTGCTGGTTGGTCCGCAGGATGCTGGCGGAGACGTGCGGATGGAGAGCCCGTTGCGCCAGGACCAGCCCGAGATCGAGCCAGCCGGCGACCAGGCCGAACCACAGGACCATCAGAAAGAGTCCGCCCGGCCCTTGTTTCAATCCGGGTCTAACTTCTGTCCGGATCAGATCCCTGAACACGGGCATGCCCGGACGCCTCCCATCCCGCCAAAAGGCGTGAAACCCGAATACCTTCCGAGTGCTCGGCAAGGGGAATCTAGCGGATTACGAGGTCAGGTCAAGCCGAGTTAAATCGACACGAGCCGCTTATTCACCCGCGCCCGATCGGGACTCGTGCGGCAGGTCGGCGATGTTGAACAGTACATCCGTCGCGCCGAACGAGTGGAACGGCTCGAGCAGAGTGTCCGAGAATTCTCCCGCGGCTTCCCTTGGCCGCGGCGATCCGCCGGGTGAAGGCACCCTTCCCGACCCCCGCGCGACGCGGTCGGCTTCAGCCCCGACCAGTTCCCGATCGTCCGCCAGAAGGACGAGCAGGCCCATGGCCGTTACCGCACAGAGGAGCGTATCCTGGAAATCCACGACGCCAACCTCGCGGTCCAGCGCTCCGGCAAGCCGTACCAGTCGTCCCTCAACCCGCCGCCGGGAGAACGAGGGCCGCGAGCTCCGAAGACATAGGTGAGTCCATGCGATTGCAGCTCAAGAACATTGGCCCCATCACGAGCGCCGATATCCGCTTCGGCGACCTCACCGTCTTCGTCGGCCCGCAAGCCAGCGGCAAGAGCATCGCGCTTCAGTTGCTCAAGCTGCTGCTCGACCTGGGACACATCCAGGATGAGATGAGCCGGTATGGGGTTCACTGGTCAGGTGAGCTGCCCAAGTTCTTTGACGCGTACTTCGGCGAAGGGATGCACGGCCATCCGGTCATCCCGGGCGTCGGCCCGGATTTCCTCCGCCACCAGATCCCCCTGGCCAAGGTGAAACAGGGAGGCCGCTACCAGGCAACTCGTCGTTAATTCGAGGAGATTCCCGCCCATCATCGTACCCTCTTTCCAGATGGCCATCAGCTCGTTCTCGGCTCCGGGCGTCCGTGGCTAGCGTGGCGAAACGACGATCTTGACGGCATAGAGCTCTTGCTCCCGGTCGACGGCCAGGGGACGGTCCAGCACGCCGGCTTTCACCCACTCGCTGAAGCGATCTGGGGTCACGAAGTCGGTGAAGCCGTAGTTTCCCGGCTCGCGGTAGCGATGGATCTCCTTCCAGTCCACATAGATATGTGTGATGCCTTGCTCCACGAGGGCCTTGTGGAACTCGGCTGGGGCCCTGCCGGCGGCCAGAACCTCAATCCTCTCCGGAGTGAATACCGTGTTGTACAGCACGGCGTGGTTCACGTGGAAAACGGCGGCCGGGCCGACAAGCAGAACCTTCGCGGTCGCGGGCAGCTCGCGGTCGATCGCCGCCAGCGGAGGGTTGAGCCGGCCGGGAATGTCGGTTCGAAGATGAGCGAGGTTTCCCGTCCATTCGTTGAGGCCCGTCAGCGCCGTGGTGCAAT
>JBMFUH010000984.1:0-2825 GCA_049966735.1 Isosphaeraceae bacterium | reverse complement strand
TTGCAGGAACGGGACAACGTTGGTTTCGCCTCCCTGAAAGAGCTGAAGCCGGTCGTCGACTGAGGTCTTCGAGGTGGGCAAGATCTGGTTGTAGGTTCGCTGGACGATCTGGCCGGTGACCTCGTACTCCCGGATCGCCTGCTGCACCTCCGTGATCACCCGGCGCTCGATCGCCTTCAACTCGAGTTGCGACTGAATTACGTTTTGTTTGGCGCGTTCGATGTTCCCCTGATTGCGATTGTAAAGCGGCAGCGGAACCGTGATCCCCAGCGCCGCCGAGGTTGCACTCAGGGTGTGAAAGGGTGCGTTGCTCTGATAGGTGTAAGGCTGAAAGAGCACGTACGCATCCTGGAACCGATTTGCCTTCGCCAGACGAACCCCGGATGAGGCAGTTTCCAGTCCAAGCCGGTAAGACACCACGTCGGGCCGGCACGAAAGGGCGATCTGGATCAACTCCTCCTGGGGCGGAGGGGGCGGGCCGCGATCCTCGAGCGTCCCTCTCACCTCCAGCGCGTCCGCCTGCTCGGGGGGCAGGTTGAGCAAGAGCGCCAGCGTTCTCTTGGCCTTCCGCAGGTTTTCCTCGGCATCCAGGACCCCCACCTCGGCGATTTGCCGCTGGGCCTTGACCTGGTTGACGTCGGCGCGCGAGGCGATGTCCTTATCATAGAGGAGTTGTGTCTTCTGAAGCAGGACTCCGAGCCCCGCCACGCTCGCCTTGGTATAGCGCACCGTCTGTCGCGCCGCCAGCACGTCCACGAATGCGATGTACAGGTTGTTGATCTCCATGCGCACCGCATTCTGATACTGCGTTTCGGTCACCCGCAGCGCCCGTGCCGCATAGTCCATCCGGGCTCGCCGCTTGTGCGAATAATCAATGGGGTGGGAAACGTTCAGGTCGTACTGGGTTGGCCCCCCCGGACGCCGGGTGGAAAAGTTTTCGTAGGGAATGTACTGGGTGTCGGCATAGACAATTGGGTTGGCGCGGAGGCTGGCGGTCAAGATGTCGGCGCGGGCCTGGGGGATCTCCATCGACAGGGCTTTCAGGTCGAGGTTGTTCCGGATCAGGAAGTCGATCGCCTGGTCCAGCGTCA
Source organism: Isosphaeraceae bacterium (assembly GCA_049966735.1). Classification (GTDB taxonomy): domain Bacteria; phylum Planctomycetota; class Planctomycetia; order Isosphaerales; family Isosphaeraceae; genus Aquisphaera. Next base: position 1,734 of record JBMFUH010000984.1, on the reverse strand, counting down.
ATCCACCGGGCGGCCCTTCCTCCTCCGCTCCGACCGGCAGCTCCAGTGTCCCGTAGAGAGGGGCTTGAGGCACCCGCAACGGCGCGGGCGCGGCAATTCCCGAGGGAGGGGCAACCTGCTGACCCTCTCCGGGAGTCGTGATGGAGCTCGGAACCCGAGGCGTTGACGCTCCAGGTCGTCCTCCCAGAAGTAGCTCGTCACGGCCTGGCTGCGTCCCTAAGATCATCTCCCCTGCGCCGGGCATTGGCCCCAGACGCGACTGGCCGGAACCCGGTGCCAGCGTCCCGCCGAAGGAAATCTCCGTCGTCTCGATCGTCGGCGTCTGGCCGCGCCCCGGCACGGGAACCAGCAGCAAACCGAGCATCAGCCAGAACGCCCACCAGCTTCTAGCCGGTCGAGTTGCCATACCCTCCATCCTCCCATGTCATCGCCAGGAAGGCCCGAACCGGGCAAACTTCTGGGATGAGGCTGACCCCCAGTCCTGAGAAACCTCTTCTCAGGGTTCTATCGGCTCGACGCGAACGCCGAGTGAATCCGGAATTACCGAGTTTGCCTAGAGCCGCTCATTGCCCGTATTAACCGATCTTTCCAGACGATCGACAAAGTCTTCCCAATTCATCTTGGACCGGGAAAGTCGGCCGGCCGGGTTCAAAAAGCGACTGAGATCTGTCGCTGGGTGAACCGCCGATGTAAGTTAGACGCCAGTTGAACGAAAAGATCCGCAGGATTCGCAGGCCACGGGGAACTCATTGCGATGATCACGATCGGCCAGGGCACTGTGAAGACGTGTTCGGGAGTGACCCGCCGCGACTTCCTCCGGGTGGGCGGAGTCGGGTTGGGCACGCTGGGCCTCTCGTTGCACGAATTGAGCGCGGGGGAACCGGCCCCATCCTCCGACCATCGGGCGGTCATCCTGCTCAACCTGGTCGGCGGACCAAGCCAGCTCGAGACATGGGACCCGAAGCCCGACGCCCCCCCCGAGATCCGGGGTCCCTTCCGGTCCATTCCCACACGCGTTGCCGGAGTGCGGATGATCGAGCATCTCCCTCGCCTGGCCGCGCGGATGGATCGACTGGCACTGGTTCGCTCTCTCCATCATGACGCCGCCCCGATCCACGAGACCGGCCATCAGTTGCTTCAGACCGGAAGGCTCTCAGAGCCCGATCTCGAACATCCCCACATCGGCTCGGTTGCGGCTTGCGTGCTGGGATCAAGAAATCAGATGCTCCCATTCGTCATGCTTCCCGGGCCCATCGACAACACGGGCGTGAAGATTTCTCACGGTCAATCCGCCGGCTGGCTGGGGCCAGAGTTCGAGCCGTTTCACCTGGCGGACGACCCGGCCTCCGCCGGTTATCGTCCCCGAGAAGCACTTGACCGAGCCCGACGCTTGCTGGACCAGGTCGACTCGACGGGACAGTCCGCGAATACGGCGGCCGAGGCCCTCTTCTCCGCGGCCTCACGCAACGCGTTCGAGCTTCATTCCGAGCGTCCGGCGCTGCGCGACGCCTACGGGTGGAACACGTTCGGCCAGAGCTGTTTGCTGGCTCGCCGGCTCGTTGAAGCGGGCGTGAGGCTGATCACGGTGAACATGTTCGAGACGGTTTTCAACAGAACAACCTGGGACTGCCACGGCTCCGCGCCCTTCAGTACCCTGAACGACTACGCGTCCAACCTGCTGCCGACCCTGGACCGGGCCCTGTCCACGCTCCTGGACGACCTCGGTGATCGCGG
>JBMFUH010000983.1:0-2827 GCA_049966735.1 Isosphaeraceae bacterium | reverse complement strand
CTCTTGAACGAACTGCGGCGGATGGGCAAGACGATCTTGATCTCCAGCCACATCCTCTCGGAGCTGGCCGATTTCTGCACGTCGATCGGCGTGATCGAGCGGGGCAAGCTGCTGGCCGCTGGCGGCATCCAGGAGATCCAGCAGCAGATCCGCTCGCATCGCGTGCTCAAGGTGCGCCTGCTCGAGGAAGAAACCGAACGGGCCGCGAGCATCCTCCGCGACGACCCCGCCATCCGCATGGTGGAAACCTACGACCACACCGTGACGGCCGAGTTTCAAGGGGTCGACCAGGACATGTCGCGGCTCTTGCGCCGGCTGGTCCAGTCGGGCGTCACCGTCCAGTCGTTCGCCGAGGAGCCCCTGTCGCTGGAAGAGGTCTTCATGATGATCACCAAGGGGATCGTGAGCTGAGAGTTGTCCCCGTAGGGTCCGCTATGCGGATCGGAATCCTGCACGGGCCGATGGCCAGGGACCTGGTCCGCCCAGCGGACCCTACGATATCGTCGGTTCCTTACCAGGCTCGCCTTCGCGCTTCACCAGGGATTCGACCGCATCATGTTGCTTCGTGACAACCCCGTACTGACTCGAGAGCTGCTGGTCAACCTCCGGTCGACGCGCTCGTTCGTGCTCCAGTTTCTCTACATCGCCGCGCTGGGGACGCTCGTGTACTTCTACTGGCCCTCCGGCGAGGGGAGCGCCCGGCAGGTTGGCCCCGGCGTGGCCCGTCGGCTCTTCGACATCTTCTTCCTGGGCCAGTTCTTCCTGGTCGCGCTCATGGCCCCCACCTTCGCCGCGGGGAGCATCACCGGCGAGAAGGAGCGGAAGACCTACGAGATGCTCCTGGCCAGCCCGCTCAAGCCGGCGACGATCCTGGTCGGCAAGCTCTTGAGCTCGCTTTCCTACCTGGTGATCCTGATTCTCTCCAGCCTGCCCCTCATGATCCTCTGCTACCTACTGGGCGGCCTCTTGCTCTCGGAGATCACCCGCAGCTACCTGGTCTTGATCCTGGCGGCCGGCACCTTCGGCCTCTTGAGCGTGGCCTGCTCGAGCTACTTCCGCCGCACCAGCTCGGCGCTCGTCGTCAGCTATCTGGTCACCCTGCCGCTGGCGGTGCTCTGTGTCGCGCTCACGCGCACCGACGACGTGGTCACGCGCGACTTCGTGTCGATCGCCGTGCTCCCGCCCTGGTGTCTGGCCTCATGGACGGTCCTGGCGATCCTCGTCAATCGCCGGCTGCTTCATCCGCCCGACGTCGGCAGCGAGGGGAAAGACGTCGTCGACGAGGAAGAGGAGATGAAGTACGCCATCGGCGTGGTCATCGACCGCGACCTTTTCCCCGACAAGCTGTTCGCGCCTGCCAAGCGCGTCGACCTCATGCCCGACGGCACCAATCCCGTTCTCGACAAGGAGCTGCGGAGCGAGATCTTCAGCCAGGGGACGCTCATGCTCCGAGTCGTGATCCAAGTGAGCATGCTTTTATCCATCCCGCTGATGGCCGGGCTGCTCTTCCTGCGGTCGGACAAGGCGCCGTATTACGTGGCCTACGTGCTCACCTTCAACCTGCTGGTGGGCCCGGTCTTCTCGGCGGGAAGCATCACCCAGGAGCGCGAGCGGCAAACGCTCGCCCTGCTCTTGACCACGCTCTTGACTCCCTGGCGGATCATCGTGGCCAAGCTGATCGCCTCGTTGCGGATCTCGACGGTCCTCACCTTCCTGCTCACCGAACAGTTGCTCCTGGCTTACCTTTTGCTTCCCGAATTGCGGTACCGGTTCTGGACGTTGATCGTGTTTCTGCTCATCATCGCCACGACCTGCCTGGCGACCTCGACGGTCGGGCTCATGTGCTCGTCGCTGGTCCGGCGCACCTCGACGGCCATGATTCTCACCTACCTCATGCTTCTGGTCCTCTTCGTCCTGCCCATGGGACTGTCGTGGTATCTGGAGGGGATGAGTCAGGAATACTCAATGTCACCCGAGCGGCGGGCCTCGCTCACGATCACGAGCCCGTTCTCCGCGGCGCTCAGTGTGCCCATGCATACCAGCCGGATCGAGAACTGGACCGGCTCCACGATGCACGTGGAGCCGATGCTGTTCGTCCCCCTGGCCAGTGGCGTCGCCTTGCCCGTCTGGACGATCTTCCTGGCGCTTTATCCCCCGCTCAGCCTGCTCTTCCTGGCCGTCGCCTACCTGGCATTCCGCTGGCGGTGGTGGAAAGCGGGGGATGCGAGGTGAGAGGGTTGCTTCGATCGGAAACTGTCAGCCGCAAGATCCCAAAGACGGCGGCTCAACAGGGAGGCGGCATACCTCCGCGTTCCGTTGTCTATCTGCAACTGATGTGTGTCGTGCCGACCATCCTCGTCGGCCGATGCGAGATATGGGGCTACAGCGAGATTCTTGAGGGCGTCGCCTTCAACGCGTTCCTCGGACCCCTTGTCCTGGCACTCTTCTGGTCACCCTTTCTTTTCCCGGTGGTGGTCGGGATTCTCCAGCACGAGGACGAATCGCCAGAGCGATGGACTTGGGCAGCGCTGCCTCTCTCCCTCGCCTTGAGCCTCGTCCAGTTGCTGGCGCTCTTGCCTTTGGTTCAGTGACCTACCGCCCGATCGGTCCGGTGAGGACCGTAGGGTCCGCTGTGCGGACCGGGTGCCCCGGTCGCGGAGAGGTCGTGGGGGGGCGGACGATTACGAGTATGAGAAATCGATTACGATTACGAGTATCGTAGGGTCCGCTGTGCGGACCGGGTGCCCCGGTCGCGGAGTGGCCGTGGGGGGACGGACGATTACGAGTATGAGAAATCGATTACGATTACGAGTATCGTAGGGTCCGC
>JBMFUH010000982.1:0-2830 GCA_049966735.1 Isosphaeraceae bacterium | reverse complement strand
GTTGTCGTAGTCCCAGGCCCAGCACGCAAAGCCCTGGGATGGCCCATCAATTTTCATACAATCTGTCACGTTTGAGAATGTGCCGTTGCGATTATTGTGATAGAGTTGGCCGACGCCGCGCAGGTTGTTCAGGAAGAGGTCGGGATAGTTGTCGTTATCGTAGTCGAGCCACGCCGAGCCCTTGCAGACGCTCAAATGCTGGGTCGGGCCGACCAGGCCGGCCCGGACCGAGACCTCCTCGAACTTGCCGTTTCCCAGATTGTGATAGAGACGGTTCGACTGGCTCTCGCAGCAGATGAAGAGGTCGAGCCAGCCATCGTTGTCGTAATCGGCCCAGCCCGCGGAGATCGAATTGACCGGATCGAGCAGACCGGCGTCGCGCGTGACGTCGGTGAAGGTCCGGTCGCCGTTGTTGCGCAGCAAACTGGGACGAACCGGATAGCCCAGCCAGGCCCCCCGGGGGATGTAGACATCGAAGAGGCCGTCGTTGTTGTAGTCTGTCTGCACGCAGTACAGGCCGCCGAGCTGGTTGGCGACGCCGGCCGCGCGGCCGCGCTCCTCGAAAACGCCGTTTGCCTTGTTCCAGTAGACGGCCAGGCGCTCGGTCGGGTCGTAGGACGAGACGACCAGGTCGAGCCAGCCGTCGTTGTCGAAGTCTTCCATGATCGCGCCGCCGGACTCGTTGAAGCGGTTGACGCCGGCGCGGACGCCCACGTCGCGGAACGTGCCGATGTCGAACTCCGAGGCGCGGAAATGGTCCAGGGAGATGAGGAACCGCGGATCGACCTTTCCCGGATGTTCGCCCAGCGTCATGTGGGCCAGGTTGAGCAGCCAGCGGGCGCACAGGTCGTCGGGAAACTGCTCGAGGTATTCGGTGAAGTGGCGGATGGCCAGGCGGGACCCCGTGGGATCGCGGTGCACGGCGGCCGGCGCGATCGGCAGGATGCACGAACTTTCGCCCCGGCACATGATGCAGTTGTCGTTCTCGCCCCGCCGCAAGGCCGCGGCGCCCTGGAGATAGATGATGGTGTAAAGGAACTCCCGCGCCACGCGATCCGCGCCTTCGGCGACCGACCGCGCCTCGCGGAGCACCTCGTAGCTCTGTTCGGGCTCGCCCTCGGAATTGAACAGGAGCGCCTTGGTCAAGAGCATGGCGACGACCTTGCGAACGTCGCGGGCTTGCCTGGCGGATTCGAGAGTACCCTCGAGTTTGGCGATCAGCTTGTGCCCCGGCTCTTTCCAGGTTTCGCTGATCTTCTCCAGCGAGGCGCCGGGCCCCCAGGGTTCTAGCGCGGCCAGGAGGACCTGATAGCCGCTGGTGTCCACGGGCTCGTAGGGGCGGTACTTCAAGCGATTTCCGCCGGCGTGGGCCGGACCGCTCCGCCGCCTCGCCAGTCCGGGCCCGGGCGTCGCCGATTCGCTGTCCCCGGCGCGAAAGCTCGCCTGCCAGCAGTTCCAGCCGAACATCCCCCAGGTCGCGCCGAAGATCGCCACGATCGCGGAGATCTTCGCGGTCTGGGCCCGCCTTCCGGCGGGCCGATGCAACTCCATCGTGCTGCCTCCCGAGTTTCCGAAGAGCTGGTTCTTGACTTGCTGAGCGGAGCGGGCGACCGGCCCGGGCCCACTCCCGCGCCGCTTGTTTCAGAGAGAGGGCGAGCAAACAGGATTGCGGCTCAGCATACCGTGAATCGGCCGCCAGTACCACACCTCAACGCCAGCCGCGGAGGGGCCTGACCTTGGGTTCTCCTTCTCGCAGCAGATAACCGGTGTCCACGGGCAGGTCGCGGTGGCGATCGACGTGTCCGGAGGGCCAGTGAACTTCCAGCAAGTCGATGCGCCGGGCGTCTCCCAGACCAACGTGAAGTCTCGGGTCGCCGGAGGACAGGTAGCTTCCCCCGCCCGTCCGCTCCGCAATGCGTCGCTGGGAACCCGTCACGACCACGATGCGGGCGCCGACGCCGTCGCGGTTGGAGACGGTTCCTTCCAGCCCCAGGGTCACGAAATGCCCCGCTCGGCTCTGATTGTGCAGGAAGATCAAGGGCTCATTCTGGACGACCACCAGCGCGTCCTCGCGGCCGTCGTTGTCGAGGTCGCCGGGTGCCAGGCCGCGACCAATGTGGAAGAGACCGAAGGGAGGCCCGGCCTGGTCCGAGACATCGCGCAGGCGGCCATCCGCGCCGCCTTGCAGCAACTGGATGGGCATGGTGTAGGGGATGCTCGGACGGTAGTCGTTGACGTGTCCGTTCGCGGTCAGCATGTCGGCTCGTCCATCGTTGTCCACGTCGCGGAGAGCGATGCCGAAGCCGAGCCGATAGCGGGTCGGCGCGGCGAGGCCAACCCGCGCGGTCCCATCGTCGAACACGCCTTGCCCCAGGTTGTGAAAGAACGTGGTCGACTCCCCGTAGAAATTCGTCACGATGACATCGAGCCGATTGTCGCCGTCGAGATCGCCGCAGGCCACTCCCATCCCCGCCTGATACCCGCCCTCGGCGCTGGCGGCGACCCCCGCGGTCAGACCCGTTTCCTCGAACCGGAAGCCGCCTCGGTTCAGGTACAGGAAATTGAACGACTGATCGTTGGTGACGAACAGGTCGATGTGGCCGTCGTCGTCGAGATCGGCGGCGACGACCCCCAGGCCCCGTCCCACGTGCTCGACGACTCCCGCCGCAACGGTGACGTCGGTGAATCGGCCCCGGTCGTTGCGAAAGATGTGGTCGGGGCGCGGTTCCATTTCCCGGGGATTGCAGCCGATCACCACCTGATGGGGAGGGAAAGTGTAACAGATCCGCGGTTTCTCGGCGTCCCAGACCACGTAGTGACAGACGTAGAG
>JBMFUH010000981.1:0-2836 GCA_049966735.1 Isosphaeraceae bacterium | reverse complement strand
ATCGCTCCTGCCGACATCAAGACCTTGGCCGACCTGCGGCATCGGCTGGGTGGGATCCCCCTGGAGCGGATCTGGTTCCACCCCGCGCCGGGGACCGCCACGGAGAAGGACGTCATCGAGGCCGAGGTGCGAGAGAACCGTCTCTGCGAGCTGGTTGACGGCACCCTGGTGGAAAAAGCCATGGGGTTCGAGGAGTCGCGACTGGCCATCGAGCTTTCACATCGGGTCAAGTCTTACCTCGATCAGAACGACCTGGGAATCTGCGTTGGAGCCGACGGCATGATGCGGATCGCTCCCGGCCTGGTGCGGATTCCCGATGTGTCGTTCATCTCCTGGGACAGGGTCCCTGGCCGCGAAAGCCCCCGAGAGCCTATCCCTGACCTGGCGCCCGACCTGGCCGTCGAAGTGCTCAGCGAGGGGAACACCAAGCCGGAGATGGCCCGCAAGGTGCGAGAATACTTCGCGGCCGGCGTCATACTGGTCTGGCTGATCGATCCCAGGAAACGCACGGCCCGCGTGTTTTCGACCATCGAGAAGTCGGCCCTTGTCCGTGCGGACCAGACGCTCGATGGCGGCGCGGTCTTGCCGGGCTTCGTCCTTCTCCTCTCGGACTTGCTCGACCGCGGCCGGCGGCCTCGTCGCGGCTGATCGCGATTTCTAGAGCGCCGAACGGTTGAGTCGAGCGCCCCCCTTTGGACCCTGCTCGCGTACGGCGACAGCACTCACGACGGCAAGATTGAGCCCAGGAGTATCGCGCATTGATGGAACGCGTGAACTGGCGCCGGGTCACTTCGCCAGTGCAGCTCGAGCGACGGTTCAAAAGTCTGGACAAGAACGGGGACGGCAAGCTCGACCGACAGGAGTTTCCCGGAGTCGCAGCCCGGTTCGAGAGGCTCGACAAGAACGGCGACGGCTTCCTGACTCGCGAGGAGGTTCCCTTGGTGAGCGGTCAGCGGCCCGCCGCCAGCCCCACCCCACAACCCGCTCGGCCGAGGCAGGGCGGAGACGGTCCGTTCATGCAGCGGCTGAGGGCGATGGACAAGAACGGCGACGGCCGGATCAGCCGCGAGGAGTTCACGGGCCGTCCGGCATTGTTCGATCGGCTGGATGCGAATCACGACGGCTATCTCGATCGGTCCGACCGGCGACAGGGACCAAGAGCCGCGGCGGGCAAACGGGCAAGGCCAGGGCTTTAGACCGTCTCGCTCTTGCCGAAGGCCATCCGGGCGCAGCCCGCCGCGCCGATGAATCCGGCGTCGCCACCCAACTCGGCGTAATCAATGCGTATGTTCCGGGACAGAGTCGGGAAGGCCATGAGCTTGATGTCAGCGCGGATGTTTTCGAGGAACGGAGGTCCCGCGGCGATCATGCCGCCGCTGAAGAGGACGACGTCCGGATCGATCGTGTGCATGAGGCAAACGGCTCCCACAGCCAGATAACGGGCCGTTTCCCTCATCAACCGCCGGGCTAGGGGATCACCGGCGTTGGCCGCCTCGTCGATCGCCCTGCTCGTGAGGTGGTCCACGGGGAGATCACGCAAGAGGCTGGGCTCGAGGTCTTGCTGAAGCGCCTCGATGGCCCGCTTCACCAGCGCGGTGGCCGAGGCATAGGCCTCCAGATGGCCATAGCCGCCGCATGAGCATTGGCGGGCGTTTTCCATCTGGATGATGATGTGCCCGCACTCGCCGCCATGACTGTGGCGGCCTTCGATGATCCGTCCTTCCTCGACGATCCCGCAGCCGATTCCCGTCCCGAGCGTGAAGAGGACCAGGCTGCGGGCGTGCCGCCCCGCCCCGGCCCAGTACTCGCCATAGGCCGCGGCGTTGGCGTCGTTCTGGAGGACGGTCCGCTTGCTCAGTTCCTGGGCCAGCAGGTCGCGGATGGGAAGCTGGTTCCAGCCCGGCAGGTTGGGCGGTTCCAGGAGCATCCCGCGCGACAGGTCCATGGTTCCCGGCGAGCCGAGCCCGACGCCGACGATGTCGTCCCAGGAGAGTCCGCTGGCGCTGACCGCCTTGCGCCCGGCCTCGGCCAGGTTGCGGATGCCCAGCTCCGGTCCGCGCTCCGCCTCGGTCTCCAGGCTCACCGACGACAGGGGGCGTCCCAGGTCGTCGACCACCCCGCTCTTGACGTTCGTTCCGCCAAGGTCGATCCCCAGGTAAAACGGCGGCCGGCGCTCGGCGGAATTCATCGGACCTTCACCTCACTGGCAAGTCGGGCACCAAACAGGGTATGTCGACATTTCCGAAACTATGACTCTAAGACTTTGGCATGCCAAGGTCAATTGCCGGCCACGAGTTATGTCGGGGAGGCGGACGTCTTGAGCCCCTTTTCGTAGGACGTGCCGCATCGTCGTCCCCGGCAGGATTTGGTGGCGGATCACTTCTCCTTGGGCGGGCGGCCGCGGGGCCGGGGATTGAGGTTGATCCCGAGTCGCCGGGCGACGTTCTGGGCCCATGCCGGGTCCCCGAACGGTCTGCCGGAGTTGAGCGACATGCGGATTGCCCGCAGTTCTTCTTCCTTCTGGCCCCTGCGCACCTTGGGACGCCATCGGCCGCGCCGCGCGGCTTCGGTGCGACCCAGTCGCTCCCACTCGGGAAACGAGCTCAAGAGCGGGTCGGGCCGCCCCAGGCCGTGATACTGGTAGCTCGACCACGGGTAGTCCGCGGGATCAGCGACCAGCGACGCGCGAACGGGATTGGCCTCGATGTACCGCAGCACGACCAGCAGGTGCTCGTCATCCTGGATCACCGGGCTCTTGAATCGCCCTTGCCAGACATGTCCCGAACTCTGATGGATCTTGTGAAATCGCCAGGTGTGCGTCACCGTCAGGGACTGG
>JBMFUH010000980.1:0-2841 GCA_049966735.1 Isosphaeraceae bacterium | reverse complement strand
TACCGCACCGGGCCGCACAGCCGTTTTGACCTGAAGTATCACTTCGTCTGGATCACCAAGTACCGCAAGGGCGTCTTGGTCGGCGAGGTTGGGGTCCGTCTTCGAGAATTGGTGCGTGAGGTCTGTCGGACGTACGAGATCGAGATCCTCCAGGGCTCGATCTCGGGCGACCATGTCCAGGTGCTGCTCTCGTGTCCTCCGAATCTGTCGCCCAGCCAGATCATGCAATACATCAAAGGGAGGACGTCGCGGAAGCTGCTGATGGAGTCTCGGCACCTCCAGAAGCAGTACTGGGGACGACACTTGTGGGCGAGGGGGTACTTCGTGGCGTCGAGCGGTAACGTGACGGACGAGGCGATCATGGAGTACATCCGGCAGCAGGAGGGGACGGAGCCGGAGGATGGTGGCGACAACTTCCAGGTGACCAAATCGTGAGCGAAGGACTTCAGTCCGTAGTTCACGATTTTCTGCGAACCTACCGGTTTCTAGCCGGCAGTGGTTCAGTGGTTGATTGGTTGATTTCAAGGCCCGGCGCGCAGGGACGTGTAGCACCTGGGGCTTGCACCGTGAGATACGCCAGAAGGTGCCGTTTCGTTCCCCGCGCGCTCGAGCTCGAGCCGCGTCAGCTTCTCACCAACAACTACGCTCTCACCTGGCTCGGCCAATCGAACGGCATGGACCTCACCGGACCAACCGTCGCCGTTGGTCCGGACGGCGTCGTCGATGACGGCCACATCGTCGACCGCGCAAAGTGCGCTGGTCTCGTTCTGTCTCCCTGCGCAAAGGGAAAGAACAAAAACGTCTCAAACGTCCCAATTCCTGTCTGGACCCGGTTTGGGGCATCAACTACAGCGGCGCTCCGTCCTACACTTTCCCGCAGACGACGTTCAGCGACTGGGCCGACAACAGCGCCGGAAATTCGGTCGCCGCGCGGATGTCCTACTGCAACGCCAAAGTCTCAGGCGGAAACGGGCGGGACGTGCGCATGATGTACCTGTACGCCTTCCAGTACGCGCTGGACCCGACCAAGGCGGTCTTCAGCAGCACGCTTCCCTCCAACAGCCGTATCCAGATCCTGGCAATGAACCTGGTCTATGGGACGACACAGGGCAGTCCCGCGCGCAGCGCCGGCCTGATTGGCCCGGCCGGTGACACCGGAACCACCCCGAGTAACCTGGACGGCAACAACGGTCGAAACGATGGCGAAGAAGACGGGTTATTGCAACCGGGGCGGCTACCGGTACGACCGGAACTAGGCGTGCCTGCACGGTTCCAGCCTGATGCTCGCCTCGCCCAAAAAAGCCTGAAGGTCAACGACGCCGATTGGTGAAAACCGCTTCAAAATTCAAAATCGGGGCGATGTTCAAAAACCCAGATGGCAAGCCCTTGCCGCCGCTTGGGCCGTCGCACCGGTCTCCACAAGCGATTTTGCGCGTTATGCGGAATTTTCCGTAAATCATTGTTTTACTGAGACATCAGGCGATTTTTTTGTCCTCGACGGGGTGCGCGGCCCGAAACAGATGGTAGAATATAAGTAAGGTAGGAAAAAAGGAGACTGTGCGCCTCGCACCTGGACAGCAATCACCCATGACTGCACTGAACGCCCCATCACAGACCACGCGGGAATCGGGAGTCGGGAATCGGCAATGCCTGCCCACTCCCCACTCCCTATTCCCCCGCTCAAAAAGTCCCCAGCGTACAGTAGTGTACAGACGCCGGAATTTCGTCGAAAAAGTGCCATCTAGTGCCACTTTCGGAGGCGTCGGAATCGACCATCGGCCCACCGATCACGAGACGGGAGTTGTTTCAGGATCATCACTTGGAGCGATTCGGTGTCAACCCTCACTATCAAGGGCCCGGCGTGGCACTGGGGGGGGCCAAAAGTGCCACATTTACGACCGCTGATTGTACACTAACGCGAGCCGGCCGCGGGGGTTCGATAAACGCGCCGCGACCGACAGCTCTCCCTTTTGAACGATGCCCGGATTCTTCAGGCCGAATTGACCTTCCGGCAAATGTCAGGGACAATTTCTCGAAGTGACACGTAAGGGTTGTGATCTGTCGCGCAAGGGCATTTTCTCACATCATCTTGAGGTCAGCAAAAGCCAGTCATGCATGGAGTAACGGTCTCTTGCGCGGAGTGGCGACGCTCCGCGTGAGATGTCCCGGTGTTGGAAGTTTCTTGCGGCAAAGCTGTGTCCGTCTTCGGAATGATTTGTTGATGAAGCGAATCTTCGCCCTCGTTGTCTTGCTGGCTGCCCTGGGAGTGCTGTTCAAGCTGGCACTCAAGCCAGCTCCAGCCGTTTCCGGCTCGCTACCGCTCGGCCGGATCGCGGCCGGGGTCGATTCGCGGTCGGAGGAAGCGGGGGCAGATGCCAGGGAGGAGGTGACCCGCCGCTATGCGCACAATTCCGAGGCCGATCGTTCGCTGGTGGAACGCGTTCTGAAGCGGTATCGCCAGACGGCGGTGGCCGTGGAACGCACCGATGGACTGAGGGGCTTGCGGCTCCTGGACCGGCTCGACCTCGAGGCCGTTTATCTTTACGAGAAGCATCCCAAGGAGTTTCGCGGCCTGCGCGACCTGCTCGATGATGACGCGGCGGCCGACGTCTTGCTGCACTGGCGGGAATATTTCGGCCTCAAGCGCGCCGATGACACGGACCGCAGCATCCTCGTGACCGAGCTGGCTCGGCTCAGCCCAGCCCAGCGCCGGCTGGCGGCGCGGTATCCCGCCGCGCTGCCGCTCTTCCTTGCCGACCCCGCCGGCGTCACGGAGCTGGCCGAGTCGTTTCAGGGCGACGCGAAGGCCCTGGGTGATTCGCTGGTGATCCTGAGCTTGAT
>JBMFUH010000979.1:0-2848 GCA_049966735.1 Isosphaeraceae bacterium | reverse complement strand
CAGAGGTTTGATTCGCCTGAAATCGCGCGTCCAGACCGACTTGCCGGCGGAGTCCCGCCCCGCGAAGAACTCGTAGTTCGACGCGTCGTTGACATGGTCGATCCGCGGCTCGACCCGCAGCAGGTAAACCTGGTCGGCGGTGATCCAGCTCAGGTTGGCAATCCGCGGTTTCGGATCGTCAGGCTCCGCGCCCTGGGCCAGCAGGTAGGCGTTGCCGTCGGGCGAGTGCTCCATGTCCTTGCCGAAGTCCACAAAGTGCGGCGCGCCGATCTTCACGGGATGGCCCCACATCCCGGTCTCGCCGAAAAGCGGCTTCTCGGGCGTGTGAGGCGTCTCGATCCAGGTTCGGCCCTGATCGGTCGAGACCCGGAAGCCGACGAACGGCCCGAGCCACGGCCAGTTGTAGACCGTGTTGCCGTACTTCATCATCCCTGATGGAGCCAGGCAGTAGGTGCCGTAGAACCAGACGCCCTTGTAGACCAGGCTACCGCAAGGATAGCGGCCGGCGTAAGGGAACGGATCGGCGGCCACCTTGCCCAGACTCTTGACTTTCAGGTAAAGAGGGTCATCGCCCACGAGCACGGCCTGGCCTGTCGTGGCCTTGCCCGGGACCGGCTTGAGCCAGGTTGTATCGTTGATCTTCTCGGCGGTTACCCCGTCTGATGTCGAGGACTCGCCATACACGTTTCCGTCCGTCCAGGGTGAATAGAGGTTGCCGTCGGCTGCCCAGGTGGGATACCAGGTGTCGGCGAATCGGTAATCGCTGTGCACGCCCAGGAACTCGATTCCGACAAGCTCCCGCGAGGGCTCGAACGGACAGTCGGCGGGAGGCTCGGACTTCCAGACGAAGGCCGGAAACGACCGCCGCGGCGTGCGGGGCCCTTGCGCCAGGGCGACTGCTGGGAAGAATCCGGCAACGATCAAGGTCGGCAAGGCGATCTTCCAGCCCGGACAAAGTGACAACACGATCCTGTCTCCCTCGAAAAGCGACCGCTTGCATCACGCAGTCAGTACGTTCGCCCGAGATGCCCCACAATGGCTCGCTTGACTTCCAGCGGATCGATGGCGCCGGCCTTGCGGTAGAGAACCTTGCCTCCCTTGGCCACCAGCAGCGTGTAGGGCACCGGGCCGGGCCAGTCCTTGTCGAGCGCCTCGGCGAATGCATCGCGATCCGTAGACTTGAAGATATAATTGGTCGCCGCGACGTGGTTTTCCTTGAGTACCCGCAGAGCATCGTCTTTCTTGTCGGGATCGTCCAGGCTGATCGTCACCAGCCGGAACGCCCGATGCCGGTACATCCGGTTCATGGTGACGAGTTCGGGCAGTTCGGCAACGCAAGGGCCGCACCAGGTCGCCCAGACGTTGACGAGCGTGAGCTTGGGCCCGCCGTCCTGCACGAGCTTCTGCACGCCCGCGACGTCGATCGGCTTCAGGTTGACCGGCTCCGCGTTCCAGCGGGCCAGCGACTTCTTGGCGTCCGCCTCTTTCTCGGCCCACTTGGTGGAGCAGCCGAAGACACGGGTCTTGGCGACCGGGACCGGCTTGCCGGCCAGCAGAGCTTCGACGGCATTGCGGGCGTCATGCGATTTGACCGTCTTGACCTCGGAGTCGTCGAACCGGCCGACGTAGCGGAGCTTGCGGGCCGCGTCGAAGATGAAAACGTGAGGCGTGGCCAGAACACCATAGGCGAAGGCCGTCGCCTGCGTCTGGCCGTCGTAGAGATAAGGGTAGGAAAACTTGTGGTCACGTGCGCGGATTTTCATCTCCTCGAATGAATCGCTCAGGTCGGTGTAGCCGAGTTCGTCAAGCCGTAGAGCGGCGGGGTTGTTGGGCGAGATCGCCACGACGGCCACGCCCTTGTCCTTGAAATCGTTATGCAGCGCGGCGATCCGCTTCTCGTAGGCCTGGGCCGTGGGGCAGTGGTTGCAGGTGAAGATCACGACCAGCACCTTGGCGCTGGCAAAATCGCTCAGGCTGTAAGTCTTGCCGTCCACGGCCGGAAGGTGGAAGTCGGGCGCCTGGGCGCCGATCGCCAGCGTCGTCAACCCCGGAGGGTCCGCCTTGGCGTAAGCAGCCGGGAAGGTGAGCGCGAGAATGGCCAGCAAAACGTTCCTGGAAGCGGAATTCATGGTTTCAACCCTCGGGTTGCCGTTCCTGTCATGGACTCTCCTGTAGTCTGGCCGGCCTCTCGCCTCCAGACAAGCCCCTTGAGCGATGGGGCGAGGTCGGGCAGAATCAGGACGATATCAAGGCTGCCAGTCAAGGGAGACCTCGACAGCCAGTGTGTGCGGCCGCGAAGAAAACTCAAGGTGGACGGAAGGAGACGATCCATGAGACTGCGTCGCATCTGTCTGGTCGTGCTGGGCTGCGTGATCGTGGTTCCACTCCTGCGTGCGCTCGCCCAGGAGGGGCCGGCATCCAGGACCGCCGCGAGGATCGCGTACGACCTGAGGGCCACCATCACCGAGAACATCCGTAGCACCCAGGCTGAGGACCTCGAGGCCATGATGAAGACGATTCACTCCAAGTCGCCGCTTTCCCAGCCGACTCGGCAGCAGGTCTCGCAAATCTTCGGCAAGGTGACAGGGTTGAAATACGAGCTGGTCTCGCTCAAGTTCCTGACGGTCGACGAGGAGTATGCCCTGGCCCGGATCCGCCAGCGCACGACCAAGATACCCATCGAGAATTTCCGGAACAACGAGATCGACATGATCATGGCTTTTAAGCGGGAAGGTGGGGCCTGGAAGATCTGGAACCAGGCGATCCTCGAAATCAAGTATCTCAACGATTAGGGCGGTTTACACATGTGTTGCGCACAGCCCCGCGAGTCGGAACCAACCAATGATGT
>JBMFUH010000978.1:0-2855 GCA_049966735.1 Isosphaeraceae bacterium | reverse complement strand
AAGAGCGCGTCGCTGAAGGCACGCGTCGGTGAGGAAGGGGCGGCGACGGGGACGGGAACGACGGCAGGAGCAGGCGCGTGTTCCCAGTCACCTCGAGCAAGACCAACGACGGCCCGGAAGCAATGAGAGGGAACCGTCTGGAAACGAGGCCGAACATGAGGCGCCGAGTGGCGAGGGGCATGATGCCCGTAAGCATCGATCAGGGCTCGGCCGGACGAGGTGCGAAAGGGAGCGACAACGTTAGCCACCAGCACCAGGAGTGAAAGGACGAAGGGAGTGCGATTGTGGAAACGGCCTGGTTCTCGCACGGGTCGTGCCTCCCTTGTGTCACAGCGATACAAGTAGACTATCCCTCGCTGATCAAAATGGTCAAATTAATTTAGCTTCATTAACACGTCGTTCATGTTCGCCGGTCAGATCGAATGTCAGATTGGGGCCGTTTTTTCCATTCTCGCGGTACAATCATTAGCCGACCATGACATTGCCGCTGCAAACTGGCGTGACCTTGCTCGTAGCGACTGCCCTGGCGTGGCAGTCGGCCGAGGGACAAGGCAAACGCGCCGCGGGACCGTCGCGGCCGGCCCACGCGGATCTCAAGGTCGCTATCTGGTATCGCCGCGACCGGCCGCTGGACACGTTCAAGTACCAGGTTTACGACTTGCGCAAGGGCGAGTACACCGCCGCCGTGGAAGAGTGGCTCGCGCTCATGCAGTCGAAGTACACAACATACGTGGTCGCCATACGCGATGTGGATCTTGCCCATGAAAAGGGTGAGACGGAGAAGCTCAAGGTCGGCTCGGTGGTCAAGCGCGACCTGCTCGCCGCCGCGGCGATCGAGGGAGTTTTTCTGGGCGAACCGGCACGGCCAGTTCCTCCCCGCGCCGGTTTGCCGCCTCGGTCGGAACTTCCGGGACAGGCAGCCAGGTTTCACCCGGGTTCCTCCGGCCCGATCAATCTGAACCCACCGAGGCCGAGTTTCCCAGTGCCGATGCCGTACCCCAGACCGCATCCATAGAAGAGAAAACAAGGGCAGGGTCAATCGAAAATCTGCGCGACCTGTACGCGAAACCCGGGGAGATGAGGCTCGGCAGTCAGCTCGTCTCCAATGTTGAAGAGCTGCGCCGGCTTGCCTGGTTGGTAAACCGTCACGTTTTGACGGTGAGGGTCGATGATCCAGACGATCGGGACTTTCACAGCCATATAGACGTCGATCTTTTCGTTGACATTCCGGACAGTGTCGCTGGGCGAGAGAATCTCGACGATCAGGGTGGGAATGCCGTCTATCAAGGTTGAACTCGCCGTCTGTCTTGCCATGACCTCCGCGCTGATGTAGGCCACGTCCACGCCGACGGTCGTGTCGGGATCATGACGAAGGATGACTCCAGTTTCTCCCCCGACCACCTGACCCCTCGGCACCGGCTGTGTCTCGCGCCAGACCTCGAGAAGCGTCCCCACTCTGATCGTAAGGCGCCCATGAAATCGATTTCGAACGGTCATCGGAATTTCCCTCAACTCCCCGGCAATCAGCCAGCGATCGGTGCCGTTTTCCGGGAGCGCAAGCAACTCCTCTGTCGTCATGAGTGTCGAGACTGTTGCCATGTCGGAGGCTCCTCTGCAACCACTGCCTGGGTCTATCGAGTTTGATTGTATCAGCCACGATCTTTTGAATCCAAGCCGGAGCGCCGCGGCGACTCAGCTCGTTGTTCCTGTGAGATCCAGACTCAAGAGCGTGATGTCATCCTGAAGGTTCGGCGCGCTGGAGAAGGCGAGGACCTCGGAGAGGAGGCAGTCAAGCAGGTCCGCGCCGCGGTGGCCGCGGAGGAGGGCCGAGACGAGGCGGTCCTGGCCGAACATGCCAGCCGGGCCGTGCGCCTCGGTCACGCCGTCGGTGTAGAGGAGCAACGAATCGCCAGGGAGCAGAGGGTGAGTTGCGGGCTCGCAAGGGATGTCGAAGAGGGCGGACGAGAGAATGGGACCGGTCGATTCGAGCAGCACCGGCCGGGCCGAGCCGCTGCGGACGATGGGCTCGGGATGACCCGCGTTGACGTAGCGTAACTCGCCGCGGCCCGGATCGAGCCTGGCGCAGCAGAGCGTCACGAACCGGCTGGGGTCGAAATCACGAATGCCCTCCTTCACCCGGTCGATCACGGCCAACGGCTCGAAGCCGTCGACGTGCGACGACCGGAAGGCCGCCTTGACCAGTCCGGTCATGAGCGCAGCCGACGCGCCATGGCCGACCACATCGGCGATCAAGACGGCCACCGCGCCGTCGCCGGCGACGGCGTAGTCGTAGATGTCTCCCGCCAGCTCGCTGCACGCCCGGTACCGCGCGGCGATGGAGAGCCCGGGCAGCTCCATCTGATCGGGTGGCAAAAGGCTGAGCTGAAACTGCCGCGCCTCGTCCAGCTCGCGCTCGACCCGGCGCAGGAACTGCTCCCGCTCCTCGCGCAGCTCGCGAAGTTCGAGGCAGCGATTCACGAGCGCGAGCAACACCCGGCGCTCAAACGGCTTCTGGATGAAGTAGAAAGCCCCTTCGTCAATCGCCCGGATCAACGTGTCGTCGGGCTCTTCGGAATTGCCGGTCATCAGGATCACGTCGATGTCTGGCTGGACCGCCTTCAAGGCGCGCGTGACCTCGAAACCGTTCATCGCCGGCAGCCGGATGTCCACGATCGCCAGGTCGGGCCTCTGCTTCCTCGCCTCGTCGAGAGCCAGCTCGCCCGAAGCCACGGCGACGACCTGATGCCGCCGCCCGAGGATGCGCGAGACAGCGCGGAGGATGCCGGGGTCGTCGTCGACGATCAAGATCCGGTCGCCTTGCGGCTCGCTGGTCATCGTCACGCTCCTTCCCGCGG
>JBMFUH010000977.1:0-2860 GCA_049966735.1 Isosphaeraceae bacterium | reverse complement strand
ATCATCCGGATCAGCGACGAGCCAATTCCCACCTGGTCCGACGATCTCGAAGTGCCGGCCGGCACAGTCGGCGAGCTGATCGTCGCCGGGCCGATGGTGACGCGCGAGTATTTCCGCCGGCCGGAGGCCAACGCCCTGGCCAAGATCGCCGACCCGGATCGCGGCACGTTCTTCCACCGGATGGGCGACCTGGGCTACCGCGACCTGCACGGCCGGCTCTGGTTCTGCGGCCGGAAAGCGCACCGGGTCAAAATCGGCCACCTCACGCTCTACACCGTCTGCTGTGAAGGGGTTTTCAACGTCCATCCCGACGTCGCCCGCACCGCTTTAGTGGGTGTGGAAGGCCCCAGCGGCATGATCCCGGTCCTCTGCGTGGAACCGGTGAGGCGGCTGAACGCCCGAGACCAGGAGCGAGTGCGCGGAGAGCTGCTGGACCGGGGCGCGGAGTTCTCTCACACCAAGACCATCACCTCGATCCTCTTTCACGACGCGTTCCCGGTGGACATCCGGCACAATTCCAAGATCTTTCGCGAGAAGCTGGCCGTCTGGGCCGCGAGGAAGCTGGGATGACCGCAGGCACGGAGAAGCCCTTCCTGGTTACGGGGGGCGGAGGGTTTCTGGGATCGGCCATCGTCCGGCTCCTGCGCGAGCAAGGCCGCTCGATCCGCTCGCTGTCGCGCAACCGCTACCCGGCGCTGGATGCCCTGGGCGTGACGCAGTTCCAGGGAGACGTGGCCGACCCGGCGGTCGTCCATGCGGCTATCGACGGGTGCGCGGCGGTCTTCCACGTCGCGGCCAAGGCAGGGCTGTGGGGAGCCTATCCCGAATACTATCAAGCGAACGTCGTGGGAACGGACAACGTGATCGCCGCCTGCCGGGCTCACGGAGTCCGCCGCCTGATCTACACCAGCTCGCCCAGCGTCGTGTTCACGGGCCACGACCTGGAGGGTGTGGACGAGTCGATCCCCTACGCCGACCACTATGACGCGGCCTATCCCGCGACGAAGGCGATCGCCGAGCGGCGGGTGCTGGCCAGTAACGACGCGAGCCTCGCCACGATCTCGCTGCGTCCGCACCTGATCTGGGGTCCCGGCGACCACAACATCCTCCCGCGCATTTACGACCGGGCGCGAGCCCGCCGGCTCTACCGGATCGGCCAGCGGAATCCTTTGATCGACCTGACGTACATCGACAACGCCGCGTTCGCCCACGTTCTGGCGGCCGACTGCCTCGCGCCAGGCTCGCCAATCTCCGGCCGGGCCTACTTCATCGCCCAGGGGCAGCCTGTCCCCCTCTGGGACATGGTCAACCGGTTCCTGGAAATCGGTGGGCTGCCGCCGGTGAAGCGGAGCGTCCCGCGTCCGCTGGCCGTGGCGGCAGGAGGTATCCTGGAAGCCGTTTACACGATCTTCCAGCTTGCCGGCGAACCACGGATGACCCGGTTCCTGGCCCGCGAACTCTCCACCGCCCACTGGTACAACCTGGCCGCCGCCCGCCGCGACCTGGGCTATTCCCCTCGGGTCAGCATCGAGGAGGGCATGCGGAGGCTCGGCGAGTGGCTGCGCTCGCCTTCGGCTTGGTAGTGGCGAGTGGCGAGTATCGTAGGGTCCGCTGTGCGGACCGACGGCCGGGGCATTTGGTCCGCACAGCGGACCCTACGATACTGCATGGCAAAACATTCCAGGGGAAAATCTCCCGGATGAGCCAATCGGAGGAACTGGCGACGCGGACGATCCGGGCCGAGATCGATCTGCTCAACAAGGATGGACGCATCTGGGACGGAATGTATGGCCAGGCGTTGATCGTGCTGGACAAGCATCCTGACGCGATCACCATTCCGGGCACCGCCATCGTGACCGAAATGGTGGACCAGAAGGGGGCTCATAAGGCAACTTGCTTCCGCGTCGTGCATGGCCATGCCGTCCGGGCCTCGATCACGCCGCGCTGGGATAATGGGCAGCAAGTCGAGGTGCTCGATGGCTTGAAGCCGGGCGACGTCGTTATCGTTGAGGGCGCAGACAGAATCCAGGATGGCCAGGCGATCGAGTCGGCCAGGTAGGACCACCCGGCACTCGCTGTAAATGCATCCACAAGCTTCACCCAAAAGGCCAAAACCCTGGGGGGTCTGGAGTTTTGGCACAACCCCAATTCGGGGATCTGCCCACTGCCCACTCGCCACTCGCCTCCGGAGCGGAATCATGACGCAGTCGGTCTACGCCATCGCCACCCTGGACACCAAGGGACGTGAGCTGGCCTTCGTGGCCCAGCGGCTCCGCGAGGCTGGCGTGCCGGTCGTGATGGTCGACGTGGGAACACTGGCGGCGCCGGTCGTTGTCCCGGACGTCAGCCGGCAGACGGTCGCCGGGAGTAAAACGGAATCCATACCGTTTAACCAGGATCGCGGCCAGGCGATCGAGACGATGAGCCGGGCGCTGGAGGGTTATCTGCTGGGCGAGCACCAGGCCGGGCGGGTGGCCGGGGTGATCGGCATCGGCGGCAGTGGCGGCACGGCGCTCATCTCGCCGGCCTTGCGGGCGCTGCCGGTCGGCCTGCCCAAACTCCTGGTTTCGACAGTCGCCAGCGGCAACACCGCGGCGTACGTCGGCTGCTCCGACATCACGATGATGTACTCGGTCACCGACGTCGCGGGTCTGAACTCGGTCTCCCGGAAGATCTTGGCCAATGCCGCCGCCGCCATGGCCGGCATGGTCCGGCAAGCTCCCTTGCCCAGCGCCGAGAAGACGGCCATCGGAATGACCATGTTCGGCGTGACCACCCCTTGCGTCACCAACGTCCGCCAGGCGCTCGAGGAACGCGGCTACGATTGCCTCGTCTTTCACGCCACCGGGGCAGGGGGGCA
>JBMFUH010000976.1:0-2861 GCA_049966735.1 Isosphaeraceae bacterium | reverse complement strand
CCCATGTTTGGGGGACCTGTACGTTCCACGAGTACACCGCCCGCTGCCCCAATCGATCGACACGGTTTTTGGGGGAAACTACTCTTTATCGAGACGGTGCGGACCTTGAGCTCCCTTCCGATATTACCGGCGTCGTTTACACCCTCTACAACACCCAGGGGCATTGGAAGCTTTCTCTGGCACAGGAGCTCAAGGCGGCTGGATACAACGTGGACGCCAACAAGTTGATCTGAGCGACCAGCCGCGGAGAAGAACTCCAGTCGCCTGATCATGCCGCTCGCATGCATTTATGTGGACAGTGTCCTTCTTTTGTAGCCAGGTGTTTCTGTTTTGGGCACGACCCAGTTTTTAAGCAAAGCTGTCTTGGGAGCTAGCTCCTGCCTTTCCCCGTCTCATGACCTCAATCTCTCGATCTGCTCGGTCCCAGGCTCTATCATGAAGAATCAGAACTGGGTCACCCGCTCCTCATCGTGCGAACGATGGGTGACCCAACACCGGATTCGGGCAAAACGGGCATTATTGGGGTCAAGCCCTGTTGCTGGTTTTCGATCGGGCTTCTCAATCCCTGGTTGTGCTTGAAAACCGGCAACAGGGCTTGACCCCGCGAAGCCTGCGGGCTTGACCCCGCCAAGCCTGCCCTTTGCCTTCCGAGGAGGTGGATGGTCGGCCGCTCCGGTCACGTCTATAATGACACCAATGGGTGGTGAGAAGGTGATTTGTGAGGGAGAACAGTTGTGGGATCACTCAAGGATTTTATCGCGGAGCAGGCCGTGAAGCTCCGGACCGAGGCGCCCCAGGCGGCCCAAAAACGTGACGAGTGGGTCGCCGCCGTTGATCGCCTCTGCCAACAAATCAGGGAGTGGCTCACGCAGGCCGACCCGGATCACAAAGTCCTCGATGTGCACGAGCGCCCATACCACCTGCGCGAGGAGGGCATCGGTGCTTATGAGGTTCGCGGCCTTTCGGTCAGTCTGGGACCAAGAGAGATCAGCGTTCAGCCGATCGCGCGAAATGTCGCCGGTCCAGTTTCGGCGACCGGCGTCATCCACGTCATTCGAGCGTACGGCAGAGTGGATCTGACGGACGGGCTGAGGAAGTTCATGATCTTCAGAGTGGAAAAAGACCCGGAAGATCGCTGGAGCATCATCGAGCAGGACGGCTATCGGCTGCAGACCTTAGATCAGTCCGCATTCGAAGAGGCTTTCAAGAGTCTGCTGGAATGATGAACCTCGACGATGCTTGGAACTGGTATGACACGACTCGAAAGCAGCTCCAATTGTTCGGCAGACTGGGCCGGAAGCATTGGGATCATCTGCCCTGGCATAGCTCGCTTGGCAGGGACGATCGTCTGCGAGATCTTCAGTCCGATGCCATCGTCACTGACTCCGCGTTCTGCTTGGAACATCTCGATGACTTCGCCGTCCTCATCCTCTTTTCCGTGTTCGAGTCCATTGTCAGGGATCAGGTTCTCTCCGACGTCGAAGTCGAGAAGGCTCGGTTGAGTCACGCGCTCATTGCACGGATCGTGGAGGAGGCCGTTGAGCAGATCGAGCACGGCAGCTTCTACCAGGTACTTGAAGACTTCAAGGGGCGCGGCAAGGATGGGCTCGTCGAGGAAGTCAATCAAGTGCGCAGGTATCGCAATTGGGTCGCGCACGGGCGGCGGACCGCAATGCCGGATGCGGTTGATCCTGACACGGCCTACAGGCGTCTGAAGAGGTTTCTCGACGTTCTGGGGATGACCTCAGATCGCGTTTCTTGAAGGCATGGGCCGGAAAGTGGATGGATCAAACGCCACTCATGGACACGCGCCGTTGTGCGCCCCTACGTGGGAAAGTATAGGCCATTTTCCAGTGCGCGTGCTTGACCGAGGGAGACGAGGGTGTTGAGCAGGTCGGTGACGGTCTGGGTGCGGGCGCGGAGGAAGAGGCGGGCGGTCGCCTCGGCGGTGAGGCCGGCGGGGTTCTCGGCGAGCGCTGCGCGGACCGCCTGGGCCTGCTCGGGGAGCGTCTTCGGCCAGGGACGCCTGGAACCGAGCGGAGCTGGGACCGGCGCTTCAGCGGCCTGCTGTTCGATCGGCAGCGCGGGCTGGGTCGCGGCCGGGGCTGGCGCGCCGCCGGGGTTCTGGAACTCGGGCCGCAGCCAGCGGATGATGCCCCGCTTCTCCTCCTCCGCCCGCTGCCGATTCAACTCGACCAGCCGCCGCAAAATCTCGTCGTCGCTCAGATCAACCGGCCAGCCATACGCCTCAAACACCGCCGCATCCAGGTCGTCGTGGAGCTGCTTCAGGACGGAAACCATCCCCTGCTTGTGGATGGCCCCGTCCTGCTCCTGAAAAGTGGGCAGCACGTTTCGGCGATCACATGGTTCCTTCCCGACTCGCCTGCGAAGCTCAGACATGGCTGCGCCATCATCCACTCTGGCGGTCTCAACGGGTGGAGGACTGGAGGCGCCTGCGGTGAATATCTGGTTGCATGGAGATCGGGTGGCGGGCGCGCCATGCCAGGCTCTGCCCTTTGAAATCGAGCGCGATGGCGCCCCGCTCCTCATCCGGGCAGGATCACGGCAGGCAGGGCCGCGGCAACGCGGCTATTCGCCTACCAGGTGCCCTGGTGCTGCCAAACCCGCGCAATCGTGCGATTACTGCGAATCGGGTCACTGCACATGGGGAGAACCAGCAACAGAGCAAACGGGGCACCCAGAAAAACCAGGGAAGCGCCGCGGATTGGGTGGCCCCAACGCCCGATCGACAGATCCGGCGACGCGCCGCGGATTGGGTGGCCCCGGCGACGCGCCGCGGATTGGGTGGCCCCGGCGCTCCCTCCTTGAGCAATCCCAAGTTGTATTGTCCGCCTACTGAA
>JBMFUH010000975.1:0-2867 GCA_049966735.1 Isosphaeraceae bacterium | reverse complement strand
GGCCCAGCTCCGCGAAGACTACAGCTTCCAGACGATGGTCTCCAAGAGCGCCCGGATGCGGTTGATCTTCGACCTGATCAAGCAGGTTGGGCCGCTGGGCTCGACCGTGCTGGTCATCGGCGAGACGGGGACCGGCAAGGAGCTGGTCGCCAGCGCCTTGCACGCCGCCAGCGATCGCCGGGACGGACCGTTTGTCGTGCTCAACTGCGCGGTGCTCAACGAATCTCTGCTGGAGAGCGAGCTGTTCGGTCACGAGCGGGGGGCGTTCACGGGGGCGGAGCGGCGGAAAATCGGCCGGTTCGAGCAGGCCGACGGAGGGACGCTCTTTCTCGACGAGGTCGGCGATGTCCCTCCCGCCATGCAGGCCAAGCTGCTGCGGGTGCTCCAGTCGGGGGTCTTCGAGCGCGTGGGCGGTACCGAATCGATCAAAGTCGACGTGCGAATCGTCTCGGCCACGCACAAGAACCTGGAAGAAGAGGTGCTCCGCGGCCGGTTTCGCAAGGACCTGTTCTACCGCGTGAGCGTCGTCCGGATCGAGCTCCCCCCGCTGCGTGAGCGTCGGGAGGATATCCCGCTCTTGGCCATGCACTTCCTGGAGCGCTACCGCTCGTTGCGGACGAGGCCGGCGGAAGGAATCGACAGCGACGCGATGCACGCCCTCCTTCAGCACGACTGGCCGGGCAACGTCCGCGAGCTGGAGAACGCCATCAAGTCCGCCATGGTTCTCGCCGACGGGGGCAAGATCCGCCTCGCCAACCTTCCCGAGAGTCTCACACCCAGCTTGGCCAGGAAAAACCAGGGCTCCAGCCTGATCGACATCGAGCGACGGCTGCCGGAACTGACCGAAGACCTGGTCGGTCAGGTCGAGCGCGAGTATTTCCAGCGTCTCCTGACCGAGTATCATGGCAACGTCGCCCGCTGCGCCCGGCACAGCGGCCTCTCGCGGCGGAGCGTCGCCCAGAAGCTCCAGAAGTACGGCCTGGACCGCATCCAGTTCAAGCGGAAGCCGCGGGGCGCGGGAAGCGTGTAGACTCATGATGGATGTACACCGGCTATTCTCCGCATATTCCGCGGAGATTATAGCCGTCAATCTCCGCGGGAACAGGCGGCTCAAGCCGGGACTCCAGCGAAATGCTCTCCCGCCTTCGCGCCGCCTCGATTTGATCCCTGCCGGCGATTCTCAAGGCAGCGGCACGTCCTTGAACTCGAATTCCAGCGGGATGGTGGTCACCTTGCTGGGGGTCTCGTAGACGAGCTGGTAAAGGGCGGGCTTGCCGGGGGCGTCGACGAAGAGGTACTCGAAGCCGAGCTTGCCACCGTCGGAGCTGGTGTTGGAGAAGCCGCCGTTGTGCTCGAACCGCGAGCCGTCGGCCTTCTGGAGCCAGATCCGGTTGTTGAACAGGCCCTGGCGATAGCTCTCGAACGCCGGACCGCCCTCGGGATAGCTGACCTCGACGTTCACCTTCCAGACCTGCTCGTCGATCTCCACATTCCGGAGTGTAACTGTCACGGCACCCCGCGTCTGCGACACGTTCTCCTGGGCCAGGCTGGGGAAGCGGAATGTCCGGACGCCGGCGGGCAACGTGACCTCGGCCTTGAACTTGAACGATGCCAGCTTGGTGGCCGATCGCGCCGGCGCCTCGAGGTTAAGGTTGATCTCGGCGGCCGGATTCTCGGGGCGCAGCGGAACCTCGTTCGACTCCCGCACCGCCTGGGGCTTGATCTCTCGGCCCTGGTCGTCCGTGATCGCCAGGTCCTCGGTCTTGAGCGATAGCAGGATGGGCCGAAGCCGGGGCTCCCAGTCGGCCTCGAGCTGGACATTCGCCGCCGTCGTCCCGGCCTGAAGGTCGCGCATCACAACGAGCTGCTTGAAGGCGATCCGGAACGGCCCCACATACTGAACCAAAGGCTCCTTGGGGGGCATTCCGGCGGTGATGCCGACCGAGCCGTCGCCCGAAAACGCGGTGGTCGACACGCCCGCCAGCCCGGCCACCTTGTCGAGCGCCTCGTAGAACGGCATGTCGCGGATATCGAGATCGAACGCGGGATTGGTCACCTCCGCGCCGAGCTGCTCGCGCAGGTCGGAGATACGGTTGCCGGTCTGCTTCTGGATCTGCTGGATCGCCTCGCTCAGCCGGATGCCCTTGGCCTGGATCGTTACCTTGGCCGCGCCGGTGTTCGTGACAGGCTCTTCCTTCCGCAGCGCGGCGCGGATTTTCTCGAGCCGTTCCTTGCGTTCCTTGCTGGCGACGCTCTTCGGATCGGGCATAAGGGGCAGGATCTTGCTCCCCAGCTTGATCAAGCGGGCCTGGGCGTCGTCGCGCCGTCCCGCCTTGGGGTCGTCCAGCCGCTCCACGAGCTGAAGCACCCGATCGCGCAAGGCCGCATCGGCCGTCTGGGACTGGAGCGGCTTCCAACGCGACCCCGGCCACAGTCCCAGGCTCGCGACCACGACCAACCCGACGGCCATCTTCACCAGCGGAGCGTGTCTCATGGCTTGTTACCCCCGCGCGGGACAAATGTCATAGTAGGTCGACGTCAGCTTAGCGAAACCCGGTTCGCCGTGCAACGTACCAGGCCGGCAAGGCGCCGTTGATTGTGAAGAAAGCATGAAGATTGGGTTCGTTCTTGCCGGTCAAATCTGGCCACATTGGACTCTACTCGATGGATGGCAAGAAGTTATGGCATACCAAAATTGGCTTCGTTCTGGCGCGTTTCAGAGCGAGGCGCAGGCTGACGTCTCGTTTTGCCGCCGCGGCCGAGGTTCGGGATGCCCCTTCCGGCTCACATGATCGACATAACCGTCCATCCCATCGTGCCCCGCAATGCTTGCCCAACCGGTCCTGGAGCCAGGGCATCCGTTCGCC
>JBMFUH010000974.1:0-2871 GCA_049966735.1 Isosphaeraceae bacterium | reverse complement strand
CCCACAGCCCACCACCGGAGCCCGTCCGGCCGTGTCCGACTGGTTGAATTCGACCGATTACTGGCTGCTCCCTGAGATCTCCACGACTCTCGGGTTCTTGCTTGCCTTGATTTTCCTGGCCTATCTGATCCAGCAAAAACGCTCCCCGGCCAGCACCATGGCCTGGCTTCTGCTCGTGGTCTTCCTGCCCTACCTCGGCGTGCCGCTCTATCTCATGCTAGGGGGGCGAAAGCTGAGCCGGATGGCGCGGCGGAAGGCTCAGGTCTATGACCGATCCCAGTCGCAGCAGCCCAGCCGGGTCGATCGCAACACCGAGCGGTTCTTGCTCTCCTACGGTGTTCCCCCGGCCAGCACGGGCAATCGCGTCGAGCTTTTGACCGAGGGCGAGGAGGCATTTCGCCACCTGGTCCGGATCATCGACGGGGCCCGGTCGACGATTCATATCACCACCTATATTCTGGGCAAAGACAGGGTAGGCAAGGAGATCATGGAGCGACTGGCACGCCGCGCCGCGGCCGGCGTCTCGGTTCGGCTGCTGGTGGACGACCTGGGATCGTGGCGAGTTCGCAGGCGCCACCTCAAGCCACTCTTGAAAAACGGTGTCAAGGTGGCCTTCTTCATGCCCATGCTGCACGTTCCCTTCCGGGGCCGGACCAACCTGCGCAATCATCGCAAGATCATTGTCGTCGACAGCCGGATCGCGATCACGGGAGGCATGAACCTGGCGTGGCCCTACCTGGGACCAAATCCCGACCCCCGCTACTGGCGCGATCTGTCGGCCGTGGTGGACGGTCCGGCCGTGGCCGATCTCGAGTCGCTCTTCTGTTCGGACTGGGCCTTCGCCACGGGCGAAGAGGTGACGCCGCCCGCTCAGCAGACCGAGGATTCCAGACCGCCGTCTTTCGACTTACAAGCCTCTTCGTCGTCTCACGGGTGCTACGTCCAGGTCGTGGCCAGCGGACCGGACGTGAACGACGACCCGCTTTACGAGACAATCGTCTCCTTGATCTTCGCGGCCACCGAGCGCATCTGGATCGTCACCCCCTACTTCGTTCCCGACGAGATGCTGATCCGGGCCCTCAATCTCGCGGCCCGACGTGGCGTCGACGTGAAACTGATTGTCCCTGCCCGCTCCAACCACCTCTCGGCCGACCTGGCGCGGGAAAGCTATCTCCGGGAGCTGCACCAGGCCGGTGGCCACATCCTGCTCTACCAGCCGGTCATGCTCCACGCCAAGGCCATCATCTTCGACAATGAGCTTGCCGTCATCGGGTCGGCCAATATGGACAATCGCAGTCTTTTCCTGAACTATGAGGTCGCGCTCTTCCTCTACAGCAGCGATCAAGTCAAGGGCGTCTCGGCCTGGGCGAACGCCCTCACCGCGGACTGCCTGCGTGAGCTGCCCAAGCCCGGCTGGAGCCGTGAGCTGGCCGAGAATGTGGTCCGGCTTCTCTCGCCGCTTCTCTGAGGCGCTCGCGTGATGATGCTCTGATTGACCAGGTTCGCTCGATCAGGAATTCATGACCAGTTCATCGATCCCTTCAGCGGGCTTGGCCGGCCGCTTGCCGGGGCGAGCGGTCAAGAGATGCTTCAGAAGCGGTGGGGCCATCAAGGTCGTGACCATCACCATCAACGTCACGCCGGTGAAGAGTCCCTCGCTGAAGACGCCGCTCTCTAGCCCCTTCTTGGCGAAGATCAGACCGACCTCACCGCGCGGAATCATCCCGACTCCGATCACCGCCTTGGAGCCCTTGAACCAGAAGGGGGCGTAGCCCGCCAGCAGCTTGCCGATCACGCCGACCACGATCAAGAGAGCGCCGATCAAGAGCGCCCACCGTCCGTCCGGATCAAGCGGACTCAGCGTCCGCAGGTCGACCGATGCACCGACGCCGACAAAGAAAAGTGGCACGAAGAAATGCCCCAGCGCCGTGATGCCGTGTTCAATTTCCTCGGCACGAGGAGAGGCCGAGAGCAGCAAACCAGCCGCGAATGCGCCCAAGATCAAGGCCGAGTCCGCCTTGTCGGCCAGCCAGGCGAACAAGAGCGCGAGGATGAGAGCCATGATGGTCGGCGTGCCGGGCAGATCGATCATGTTCATGGCACGCCAGAACCAGGGGTTGAGAAAGCGACCCACCAGCAGGACCGCCAGCATGAAGCCAAACGCAATGGCGGTGGTGCTTGCGATGTGAACAACCGTTACATCATGCCCCCGCGCCAGATCTGTCACGACCGTCAAGATCACCAGCCCGAGGATGTCGTCGAGCACGGCCGCGCCCAGGATGATCTGCCCTTCCACGTTGTGGAGCCGGCCCAGGTCGGAAAGCACCCGCGCCGTGATGCCGACGCTCGTCGCGGTGAGCGAGGCCGCCGCCATGATCGCCACCAGATGGGAAAGTCCCAGCAGATGGCAGGTCGCATATCCCAGGCCAAACGGCAGAACGATTCCCACCACCGCAACCGCGGTCGATGTCGCTCCCACGCGCAGGAGCTTCGGCAGATTCGTTTCCAGGCCGATCGCCAGGAGCAGGATCAAGACACCCAGTTCCGACAACATCTGGATCGTCTCGTCGTTGGCGCTGACCAGGTTCAAGCCCGACTGGCCCACGACCACCCCAGCGATCAACTCTCCCAGCACCGCGGGCTGGCCGACTCGCCGCGCCAGCGCCCCGCCGATCTTCGCCACTCCCAACATGATCGCCAGCATCGCGAACAACTGCGAGACCTCGAGGTGCTGCATCAACTGGACCTTTCGTTGCTAAACTGCGGGTTGCGAGTTTCGTTGGGTGGGGAGGTATCAATATGTATGACAAGAACGAAGTTCGAGTTTCGCAGATTCTGAGGCGGATCGCGAGCGGCCCGGGGGGCGAAATT
>JBMFUH010000973.1:0-2873 GCA_049966735.1 Isosphaeraceae bacterium | reverse complement strand
CGGCTTGACATGCTACCACCAGCCTCGGCCGGCGCGAACCGCGTCTTACACCCACTAGCCACTGCCCATTTGACAAGACCTTGACAGCCTGCATGTTCGAAAATAAAGTTCTAGATTGCCTCGCGGGAACCGGACGACCGGCTGTGGGAGTCGGTTGCGGTTGACCCTGGGCACAAGTCCTCGCCCCGGATCGGGCGGTGGCGTGCCTCAGAGCGAGGTTTGACCAGTTTCGTCCCCGAGGAGGACGTCATCGGACCGATCGAGCGTGGTTTGAGGGTAAACGAGCAGATCCGCATCTCCCCCGTGCGGGTCATCAATGCCGAGGGTGCCATGCTGGGCGTCATGCCTACCAGCAAGGCCCTCGAAGCCGCCCGCGAGGCGGGCATGGATCTGGTCGAGGTCGCTCCCAACGAGCGCCCTCCCGTGTGCAAGATCATTGACTACGGCAAGTTCAAGTACACGCAGAAAAAGAAGCTGTCCAAGCAAAAACAGCACCAGATCCAGGTCAAGGAAATCCGGGTCAGGCCCAAGACCGGCGAGCACGACATCGAGGTCAAGGTGAAACGTGCCCGCGAGTTTCTCGAGCACAAGGACAAGGTTCTGGTCAACGTCCTGTTCCGGGGCCGCGAACTGGCCCACATCGACGAGGGACGGAGGGTCATGGAAGAAGTCCTGCAGGCTCTTGAGGAGGTGGGTAAGCTCGAGAAGAACCCCTCCATGGAAGGACGGCGGATGACGGCCATCCTCGCGCCGAAGGCATGATTCCGCCCCCGCTCTCCAGTCGATGCGCTCTGGGACAAATGTCAGAACTCGGAGGTTCTGACATTTTGTCCCAGACCCGCCAGGAGCGGTGGTCAAACGCCGCCGGCCGTGGCTGGACGTCGATGAACCTTGTATGCTAGATTACTTGACTCGCCCGGTCGCGGCTGCGGAGCCAGGTGAATTCGACCGTTTGTGCAGAGCAGACGTCGCTCGCCGCGACCGTGTGCACGGACAGGATGTAAAGATCATGCCCAAGCTGAAAACCCACAAGGGGATGAAGAAACGGTTCAAGGTGTCGGCCAATGGCAAGGTCCAGCACAAGCGGTGCGGATCTTCACACTTGAACAGCCACAAGAGCGGTAAGCAGATTCGCCGGCTGCGGAAGAAGTCGTCCCTCAACGTCTCGGCCGAGAACCGACGGGTGCGCAACGCGCTCTTGACCCGGCAAGCGGTCAACCCTCTGGGCGTCGAGGCCCAGAAGCTGGCGGCCCAGGCGGCCCAGGCGACAGAGAAGACGGCCTCGAATGCTCCCAATGCGGAATGTGGAATGCCGAATGCGGAATGAACGCAATTCCACATTCCACATTCCGAACTGAGAGTTGAATCAATTTGAGTCCACCGGGTGCAATGGGATGCACCCTTTTGCTCCAGATGAGAACTGAACGATGCGTTCCAAAAGTGGTGCGGCCAGAAACCAGGGGAAAAAGCGGATTTTCAAGGCCGCCAAGGGCTTTGTCGGCGGTCGTCGCCGCCTGCTCAAGTCGGCCAAGGAAACGTTGCTCCGCGCCGGGATGTTTGCATTCCGCGACCGTCGGGCCAAGAAGCGAGATTTCCGTAAGCTCTTCATCACCCGCGTGAGCGCGGCGGCCGAGATGCGGGGCGTGCGCTACAGCCGCTTGATTCACGGGCTCAAGCTCGCCAAGATCGGCCTGGACCGTAAGAGCCTCTCCGAGCTGGCCATTCACGATCCCGAAACCTTCGACGCCATCGTCGAGCGGGCCCGCGAAGCACTCGCTCGCCATGATGAGGCCGTCAGGGCCCGTCAACCGGCGCTGGCGTGATTGTGTTTCGTGTTGGGTATTTTGTGTTTGGTGTCTCGTATTTGGTACCGCGTATCACAGCAAGACTCCAGACGCCAGAGACAAAACACCAAACACCAAACACGAAACACGAAACACAAGACACAGATGAGATGAGCTCCACCGATCCCCTGGAATCCGCGCTCCGCGCCTTGGAATCGCTCGAGGCCTCGGGTTTATCCGCCCTGGACAAGGCGGCGACCGCCGAGGCCGTCGAATCCGCGCGCATCGAGTACCTCGGCCAGAAGTCCGGTCGCCTGAAGGCCGCCCAGGAACGGCTCAAGACGCTGGATTCCGCCGGCAAGCGGGTTTATGGCCAGCGCTTCAACGCCGCCAAGCGGAAGATGGAGGCGGCACTGGAGGCGGCCCGCAACCGTGCCCTGCGCCAGGCCGAGGCGGTCGAGCACCTCGACGTCACGCTTCCGGGCATCGTCCCCCGCTTGGGCCATTGCCATCCACTCACGCAGACAGCCCTGGAGCTGATCGACCTCTTCGGCCGCTTCGGCTTCAGCGTGGCCCGAGGACCGGAAGTCGAGGACATCTGGCACAACTTCGACGCCCTGAATATCCCTCCAGCGCACCCCGCTCGCGACCCGCTGGACAACTTCTACCTTTCCCCGGCGACCATGCTCCGCAGCCAGACCAGCACGGTGCAGATCCGGGTCATGGAAGCGCGGCCGGCCCCGGTGCGGGTCATCGCCATCGGCCGGGTCTATCGGCCGGACACCGTCGACGCCACCCACTCGTTCATGTTCCATCAGATTGAAGGGTTGATGGTCGATCGCGGCGTGACCATGGCCGACCTCAAGACCGTGCTCCGGCTCTTCGCCAGCAGCTACCTGGGCCAGGACGTGCAGATCCGCTTCAGGCCGTCGTTCTTTCCGTTCACTGAACCCAGCGTCGAGGTCGATATGCTCTGGCACGGCGGCGACCGTTGGGTTGAAATGGGGGGGGCGGGAATGGTCGACCCCAACGTGCTTCGCGCCGTGGGCTACGATCCCGAAAAGCTGACCGGCTTCGCCTTCGGCCTGG
>JBMFUH010000972.1:0-2873 GCA_049966735.1 Isosphaeraceae bacterium | reverse complement strand
TGAGCGCCGTCGAGGCGATCGTCTGGGCGAGAAGTGCCCAGTCGGCCTCGCCCGCATCATCCCCCGCCCAGCCTCCCGCGGCCCAGGACGCCACCGACGTCCTGGGCGCGAACGCCGCCTGCCTGGTCTGCCACCTCACGTTCGTGAAGGAAGAGCTAGTCAAGACCCATCAGCAGAAGGGCGTCGGCTGCGTCAAGTGCCACGGACCGAGCGTGGCCCACGCCAACGACGAGCACATCGGCGCGACGAAGCCCGATATCACCTACCCCCGGGCCAAGGTCGACGCGTCGTGCGCCAAGTGCCACGCAAACCACGACGTTCCCCCGCGCAAGGTCATTGCCCGCTTCCTCGATCGCAAGCTTCCGCGCCAGCCCGCCCCCATCTGCACCGACTGCCACGGGACGCACAGAATTGAGAAGGCGAACGACAAGCCCGGTGGGGCAGCCGCTGAGCCGGGGAAATGAAGGCGCGAGGGATAGAGAGCGTCGTTCGACGGCATCTAATCAATTGCCCGGTTGGTTTTCAAACAAGAATGATCACTCTCTCGGTGATGGAACTCACTTCGCTCGCCTCAGGTGGCGGGATCTCCAGATGCTTGATGTTGCTCTCCCTCCGTTCGTTTCGAGCGGCGACTCCGGGGCCTCATTCTACACCTTGGCCTACTGTCGTGGCACCTACGGCATTCAACCCACCATCCCGGGCGTGTTTCTGACTCTGAACTTCACCACATCGCCGGATTTCACGCGTTACAGTCTCACCATTCGTGACGCGGATGGTCGCGTCTACCTGTACTCGCGCGGCGAAGATTCCTTGGAATATGTTTTGCTTAGCACCTCAAACGACTACGCGATCCCACCTGCCTTCTGGCAACTCTACCCGCTCATAGGCCTGGCTCAGGACGCGTGGGGCAATCGAAACGATGACCGCGATGCCTACCTGGAGTCGCGCGGCCGCCTTTGCCGGATACTATGGCGTTTTCGCATTCACGAGCATCTGCGGCCACCTTCACCGTTCACACTCGACCCGAGCTTTGTCCCGCCGAGCCTGTTCGATGCCGAGCCGCGCGGCGACGCCATCGAGATCAATACGTTCATGGTGCTGAAAGCGGACAAACCGGAGACAGGTCTTGACGTCTGACCTCTCGCCTCGGCCGCTCTGCCTACTTTGAGGCAGCGCCGACAATGAGATAGTGAGCATGAAGCCGCCAGCCGCGTGCTCGTAGGAGAGAATCCTACCAGCACGTGCGTCAGCCCGCGTGTCGGACGGGCACAGCCCTGACCGCGGGCGCCAACCCGGCGGGACACGCCCGGGGCTCGGCGGCCGAGAGTGGACGTTGCCTGGTCCAAATCCTGTCCTCATGAACATGATCACACCAGCCGCTCGCCGTTCCGCCATGGTCGACACATCGTTCTTTCCCTCAAGTCTGGTGTCCCGCTGCTTGCAGCGTCTCGACGATCATCAGCATGACCGTGATGGCTTGCTCGATTCGCTTCAGCCGGCCGGCGTCGTTGCAATTTCCTTGGAGGCTCGCGAGGTCCTTGAGGATGTCGAGAAGCTCCTTCTTGTACTCGCGGCGCCCGGCGGCATCGAGAAAGGGCTCGAGGAGATAGTGAGCCGGGCCGGGAGATGTGCCGAAGAGGTCGGTGAGGTGGAGCTCGCCGGGCATGCTTCGGCCGGCGTCGGCGAATCGCTTCGAATCCCAACGACCGAAGTAAGCGTCCTCGGCGCGCAGAAAGAGGTCGACCAGCTTGCGGCGTGCATCGGCATTCGCCGGCTTGTAGTAAAGATCGATCACCTCTCCGAGCGCATCGTCCACGCTTCGCGAAGGATTGGTCAGCATCCGCCCGCCGACGGCGATGTTCAGCTCCACGGCGGGGTTGATCACTGGCCCCTGGTAGAACATGCAGCCGCGCGCGCCGTCGTCATAGTGCTGACGGATCGCGGCGGCCGATCGCTTGGGGTACGGCAGGAAGTACGACAGGCGGTCCCAGCGTCCGCAGTGATAGACCCAGAGCCCGCCCGAGGTTCCATAATCGCAATGAAGTTTCTTGATGAACGCCGGGCGCTCCTGCTCGGCGATGAACGTGCCGTTCCAGCCCTGATCCATGAAGCAATCGATGTGCTTGCTCAGCTCGATGATCTGGTCCTGCTCCTCGTGGTTGAAATGAGCCCGGCCCGAGCCTCCCAGCCAGTTGATGGGGATGCAGGTGATGATCTTCCCCGGCCACTTCCGCTTGATGTAGTCGGCGGCGCGGATGTTGAGCCGGGCGTTGTAGCCGACGGTGCCGTACTTGCCGCCGCAAGCGGGGCAATCGCACCAACCCAGGTCGGCCGATTCCAGATGGACGCCGCCAAAGCCGAAGTTGTCCAGGGCGGTGTCGAGGATTTTTTCGACGCAGCTCCACGCCTTCTCGGTGGCACCGCACATCACGTGGTCGAGCGGCTGGCCAGACTTGCTCTTGCCGCGCACCGACGGGTCGGCCCGGATGA
Organism: Isosphaeraceae bacterium; assembly: GCA_049966735.1. GTDB lineage: Bacteria > Planctomycetota > Planctomycetia > Isosphaerales > Isosphaeraceae > Aquisphaera. The sequence continues at coordinate 383 of JBMFUH010000972.1, read as the reverse complement.
TCTGGTCGTACCCCCAGCTAAAAAGCCCCATGCCGAAGAGGTACGTGATGCCTCGGCGTTCGGCTTCGCGGATCAAGCGCTTCACCTGCGCGACCCGCGCCGGGTCGTTGAACGCGCTTTTGATATCCGGCGGATAACCGTAGGTCGCGAACAGGCCCCAGGCGTCCAGGTAGTTGAAGCCAGCCTTGGCCTGCACGTCCATCGCCGCGAGCATGCTCGAGACGGTGACCTCGTCGAGATGAGGAGCTGGCCATTGCTGGAGCGGCAGGGCCTCGCTCCGCATGTCGTTGATCCAGCAGCCGAAGGCGATGCGGTACTTGTACCCGCCTTTGGTGGTGTCGACCGCCGACGCCGATGGCAAGGGGACGGCTCCGAGTGTCGCG
>JBMFUH010000971.1:0-2893 GCA_049966735.1 Isosphaeraceae bacterium | reverse complement strand
ACGCGGGATTTTTGAGCGCCCGTGTGCTCAGCTCATTTCCAATCCGTTGGCAGAGTGACGACGTAGGCGGCGATCCGCCGGGAATCACTGCGGATCTCGTAATCGACGATGATCCGTCGCCGATCATCCAGCCGGGCGGAAACGGGATAGCTCGCATCCAGGATCGGTGACTCGTCGGGGTTGTAGAGATAGCACGGCAGTCGATGCTCGAGATCCCAGTGGAGAAAATCGGGGCCCATGGCACGAACGGCCGACACCGAGACCATCCGGCGATCGGCGTAGATCAGGAGGAGCGTCTGGCCATGTCGGACGATCTGGGGCGGTGAGGGGGACCGCTTGCTCCGGACGTTGGTGGGCCGAGGAACAGACCACGTCCGGCCGCCGTCGCTGCTCTCGGTCTTCCAGAAGCATCCGTCACTCCCTGGCTGGTTGTTCCGGAGGATGCCGATCAACCGGCCGGGCTCGACTTCCAGCAGGTCCCACTCGTCGCCGACGAACCCCTGGGCATCCGGCACGCGGACGCTCTGCCAGGTGCGGCCGTGGTCGGACGATCGCGCGGCGACGGCTCCGCTGCCCGGCGCCAGGTAGAGCGGCAGGACCACCGTGCCATCATGAAGCACGACTGCCGCGGCGCGGGTGCGGGTATTGGGAATGCCGATCGCCGTGGGCGCGGACCAGGTTTTGCCGCCGTCGATCGAGCGAACGGATTTCGCCGTCGACTCCCGCGCGGCGGTGTAGGTGTTGTAGGTGACCAGGAGCGAGCGATCGGGCAGTTCGACGATGGCGACATTGCGGTCGTCGACTTCCGGAGCGTCGACGATGGTTTCCGCCCGCGTCCAGGTGCGCCCCTGGTCCGTGCTCCGGGAGAGCATCACCTTGCCCGAGGGCGAGAAATCGTGGACCGTCCCCTCGCGGAAGACGCAGAAGAGCGTGCCGTCCCCGCCCCTGGCGACCCAAGGCCAGCCGGGATATCGCCCCTCGAAGATCACGGCCGCCGGCCGCGTCGCGGGAGCTTGCTGGGCTCGCGCAGGGCCGGGAGCCAGGATCACGACAGCCAGAACTGGAGACAGAGCAAGGAATGCTGGAGAGAACATCATTGTTATTTCTCCGCGGGAGAAGTCGCGAACAACCCATCAGTGGATTTCTTGGTCAGCGATGAGAGCTTCTCGATCATGAGGCGATTATACTGGAGGCACCCGAGCAGAACATCTGGGCGTCCTCGCGAGTTCACGATAGCACGGGTGTTCGCAGACTCGCTTGACCGGTTTCGCGCCCTGGCTTAGAGTCTGGGGCGGCGGGGCCTATCTTCCCCTGGCGATTGAGACGCGGCACTTTCAAGAGTCGTCACATGACTGAAAGGCGGACACTTCTCGAACGATTGGCCGCACTGTGGCGCGGGGACGATGCGGGAGCGCGCATCGCGAGCGAGGAAAACGACGGTGCACGGGCCATCCAGTCGCCTCTGGCCCGGGAATGGGCAACCTATCAAGCGAACAAACGACAGTTGCTGAGCCATGAGGGTCAGTGGGTTGTGATCCACGGCGAGCAGATCCTCGGCATCCGCCCCACGTATGAGGAAGCGCTGCGTCTGGGATACGAGCAAGCTGGATATGTGGATTTTCTGGCCCACCAGATCCTCGCGAACGAACCGGTTCACCTACTCCCGCCCCAGCCGATCTGATGCCGCCACTTCAGGAGCCGATCTCTGACGATGGCCCGATGATCACGCTCGGTCTCAGTCCTCTCCAAGCCTGAGCCAGATCCCGTTCACTCCCCCGTCCGCCTGATCGTCGCCAGCCAGGCTTTGGGGCCGCCGGGGGTGAAGGCGCGGGGTTCGCGGTGATCCGACGCCTGGAACCGTGCCGGCTGGATGTCCTCGACCTTCCAGCCTTCGTGGAAGGCAGCGCGGATCTCTTGCTGGGTGATGCGTCTGGGGCCTGCTCCCGGCGGTTCCTCGTTGCTGAAGCAGAGGATAAGGACGTGCCCGCCCGGGCGCACCACGTTGGCCAGCGACGAGACGTAACGCGGCCGATCCTGGTCGGTAAACGTGTGAAAGAGTCCGCAATCGATCACGGCGTCGAATGTTTTCCCCCCCTTGTCCAGCTTCAAGGCGTCGCCGACCTGGAAATCGACGTTCAGACCCCGCTCCCGGGCCTTGGCCTTCGCGCGCTGGATGGCCGCCTCGACGAAATCGACTCCCCAGACCTCATGTCCGCGGGACGCCAGGTAGAGCGCGTTTTCTCCCGTGCCACAGCCGAGATCGAGCACCGTCCTGCCAATCTTTCCGGCTTCGTCCAGTCCGACGAACGCTGGTTGGGGCGCCTGAATGTCCCACGGCGGCTGACCCTTGTACATTTCCTCGAAACGATCGCGAGCCATCGTGTTACTCCGTTGACCTTGTCGAGTCTCTCCCGCATCGCCGAACTTCAGTGACGCCTTCTCCGCAACCAAACCCAGCAGTCCCTGGCCGCGCAACCACCTGATACAAAGCCGCGGCCAGCTTGAGGGTAGCTTCTCATTTTGCCGGACGCCGAAGTCGTGGTCGCCCGTGGCGAAGATATGCAGTTCAGCCGAAACTCCCGCGCGTTTCAAGGCCAGGTATGCCAGCGCGCTGTTCTCCGAGAGCGCCCCTCCGTAGCTGGTCTTGTCGTCGGAGGCATGAGCCAGGAAAACGGGCGGAGTCCCGGCCGGAACGTGAATCTTCGGCGTGAATTCGTCCTGGCCCGGCACCTTCAAGTAGCCGGAATAACAGCAAACGGCGAAGTCGGGCCGGCAACTGACCTTGTCGATCGCGTCGATCGGCTGGTAGAGCCGCTTCGGGAAATTGGTCGCCGTCGCCAGCGCCAGATGCCCTCCGGCCGAGAAGCCGACGATGCCAATTCGCCGGGGATTG
>JBMFUH010000970.1:0-2893 GCA_049966735.1 Isosphaeraceae bacterium | reverse complement strand
CAACGGGTCGGGCCTGCCGGGACGGATCACCCGGACTCTGGGACCAGGCGCGAGCAGTCTGGCAAGCACTGAATCACTCATGAACTTCTCTCCCGGGGTCAGAGGACCAGCGCTGAGATCGACGCATGCGGTTGATTGTAGACCGACGACCGGCAGCGGCTTGATCGGGTTGAATGCGCTCCGTTCGCGGCTCATAATGAGGTACGGACGGGGCGGCGCCCACCCTCGGACGGGGCGGTGCCCCGTGCTGATTTATTTTGCCCCCTCGGGGCATCTTTGTCTTTACTAGCAACTGACAACCACCATGACACGTCGCCGGGTCGGACTCTGGTTAGTGGGCGCTTTCGGTGGTGTGGGGACGACGATCACGCTCGGCCTGACCGCGATGGCTCGAGGGCTGGTCGATCGCACGGGACTGGTCACCGACCTGCCGGCGTTCGCCGATCTCCCCTTGCCCGAGCCGGGAGACTTCGTGATCGGCGGCCACGAGATCCGGCAGACCACTTTCGGCGACTCGGTCGAGGAGTTCCGTCGAGCTTCGGGCGTCTTCGATCCGGCCTGGATCGCCGCGTGCCGCGACGACCTCGCCACGGCCTCGAGTCGGGTCAAGCCCGCACCCAGGCTCGGCCTCAGCCCGGCCATCGCCCGGCTGGCCAACTGGCCCGAGACGAAGCCGGCCCGGACGCAGCGCCAGGCGGTCGATTGCATCTCGGCGGACCTTCAAGCCTTCATCAAGGCCGAGTCGATCGACCACCTCATCGTCCTCAACGTCGCCAGCACCGAGCCTCCGTTCCCGACGGGCGAGATCCACGAGCACTGGGAGACGCTCAAGCCGCGCCTGGCTCAAGGGCCGGACGATCTTCCCGCCAGCTCCCTCTTCGCGCTGGCGGCGTTTGAGGGGGGGCATTCCTACCTCAATTTCACCCCCAGCCTGGGCGCTTCGGTCCCCGCGATCGAGGAATTGGCCCGAATGCACGGTTGCCTTTACGGCGGCAAGGACGGCAAAACCGGCGAAACCCTGATGAAGACGGTTCTGGCCCCGATGTTCGCCCACCGCAACCTCAAGGTGCAAAGCTGGGTGGGCCACAACATCTTCGGCAATCGCGACGGCCTGGTCCTGGACGACCCCACGAACAAGTCCTCGAAGGTCAAGACCAAGGACCGCGTGATCACCGAGATTCTTGGCTACAAGCCCGCGACGATCGTATCGATCGAGTACGTCCCCGACATGGGCGACTGGAAGACCGCCTGGGACCATATTCATTTCCAGGGCTTTCTGGGAACCCAGATGACCCTCCAGTTCACCTGGCAAGGGTGCGACAGCTTGCTGGCCGCCCCGCTGGCCATCGACCTCGCCCGGCTCACCGATCTGGAAAAGCGGCGCGGGGGGAAGGGACTCATGCGCCACCTCGCCTGCTTCTTCAAAAGCCCGGAGGGCGTGGCGGAGAACGACTTTTTCAAGCAGCGCGACATGCTCGTCGATTACTGCACAAAGCTCAAGGGACAATGATGCAGTGACGTAGGGTCCGCTGTGCGGACCGATGGCCGGGCATTTGGTCCGCACAGCGAACCCTACAGGGAGCCGTCGACACGGAAACCGCTCTACCGCGCACAGATCAAGGGACAGTGATGCAGCTCGCTTTCAGCACCAACGCTTACCTGAAACACCCGTTCGAAGAGGCCGCCGCGCGCATCAAGGCGATCGGCTACGAGGGGCTCGAGCTCCTGGCCGACGTCCCCCACGCCTGGCCGGCCGGGCTCCTGGACCGCCAGAAGCGCGCCATCGTCGACGCGCTTCATCACACGGGTCTGAAATTGTCGAATATCAACGCATTCATGATGAATGCGATCGCCGACCATCGCCAGCCGTACTGGCACCCGTCGTTCATCGAGCCCGACGAGCACTATCGCCAGGTCCGCATCGACCACACGAGGAGGGCCCTGTCGCTCTGCGCCGAGTTGGGGGCCCCGCACATCACCACCGAGCCGGGAGGGCCGCTCTTCCCGGGCCAGTCCCGCCAGCAGGCCATCGACCTCTTCGTCGAGGTCCTCAAACCCCTGGCCGAGCATGCCGATTCGTGCGGGGTGATGCTCCTCATCGAGCCCGAGCCGGGCCTGCTCCTGGAAACGACCGATCAGTACCTGGAAGTCGCCGAGAAGGTGAACGCCCCGTCGATCGGCCTGAACTTCGACGTCGGTCATGCGTTCTGCGTGAATGAAAACATACCGAGGGCCATCGCCAAACTGGGCGGACACATTCACCATTACCACCTGGAGGACATCGCGGCCACGCGGGTGCATCATCATCTCGTCCCCGGCACGGGCGCCATCGATTTCGCCGAGGTCGTCGCGGCCATCCGCCAGACCGGCTACGACGGCTGGCTGACCGTCGAGCTGTATCCCTTCCAGGACGACCCCGACGCCGCGGCCCGGCAGGCCTTCAGCGTGCTTCAAGGTCTAGTAACCTCCTGATCCGCGGCAGAGGGTTTATGGGCGAGGCATGACGATGTCGACACAAGCACTCACACTCCACCTGCCCGACGTGCTGTACACCCGGCTTCAGCAGCGCGCGGAGGAGTCTCATCGAACGCTGGAAGCCGAGCTTCTGGAGGTTCTGAGCAACGCGGTCCCGGGCCATGATGGCCTACCGCACTCCGTTTCCGTCGAACTCGAGCAACTCGACACGATGAATGACGCCGAGTTGTGGCGGGTGGCAAAGAACAAGTTGACCAAGAAGGCGGCTGCGCAGCTTGAGGCTCTTCATCTCAAGCGCCAGCGAAAGGGCCTATCCGATTCCGAGGCAGAGGCGCTCGCCGAACTTGTCGGGCAATATGAGCGCTCGATGCTGCTTCGTGCCCACGCAACCGCTCTCCTGAAGAAGCGCGGCCACGAC
>JBMFUH010000969.1:0-2900 GCA_049966735.1 Isosphaeraceae bacterium | reverse complement strand
GCCCTGGCCGCCGAGCGCGGTGATAGGGAAGAAGCTCATCGTCTCTGGCAGGCAATCCTGGAAGAATGCCCCGGCGACGCGGAGGCGACCGCGAAGCTGTCTGGGTGAGGGGCTGGCTCTACGGGCAGTTCACCGTGGGGTCGCATGGGCGCGATAATCGGGAGAGGAAGCGGACTCTCAAGCCACGGCCGCCCAATCCCTCTTGGAACGTCTCATCGCTCATTTCCAAAGCTACAAGGAGCGAGTGCGTGGACGATTCGCCAGCAGCACTTTGACAGTGTCATCCAGCCGGCCGAATGCATGACATTGATAGCGTGCGAACTGGCGAGTCGACTCGTGGGCGTGGGTAGGCGGCCGTGCCTTGGCCCGAGAGTCCCACAGGGCCCGATTTTCTTGTCACCTTCGCCCCACCGGGCGCCACTCTCTTGGAGAGGAGGCATGCCACTGGGCAATGCCCGGAGAGATCGGCAGGATGGGAGCGGGGGGACATGATGACGACGGTGCCAGGGGTTGCAAGCTCGGTCGACTCGGATGCCGCGCTCTGGCTGCTTGCCTGTCAGGGTAGCGAGCTTGCATTCGAAGTGCTCGTCCGGCGCTACCAGTCGATGATCTGCGCGGTGGCGTACAGTGTCTGCGGCAACCTCGCGCTCAGCGAGGACGTGGCACAGGAGACATTCTGGACGGTCTGGCGTCAGCGAGCGTCGCTCGAGCAGCCCGATCGCCTGGGCGCCTGGCTCCGCGGCATCGCGCGGAACATCGCGAAGAACGCCCGGCGCAAGCTTGCGCAGTACGTTCAGAGAACAGAGATACTTGAGGACTCGGCCCATGTTTCCACCAGTGAGCGGGGGCCGGCCGAGGAGGCCATTTCACGCGAGCAGGAGTTACTCGTCTGGCAGGCGCTGGGGCGCATCACCGATGCCTATCGTGAGCCTTTGATCCTGTTCTACCGTGAAGATCGACCGGTGGCCGACGTCGCGGCGGCCCTGAGCCTGAGCGAAAACGCCGTCAAGAAGCGTCTGTCCCGCGGCCGCTCGATGCTCCGGGAAGAGATCGCCCGGCAAGTGGAAAGCGCGCTCCATCGCACGCGACCGGGGACGCGGTTCACCGGCCTGGTCATGGCGGGACTGGCCGCGCACGGCACGATCGCCAAGCCGGGGCTGGCCGCGGCAGGTGCAGGAATGGGCACGGCCGCCTGGAAGGCCGCGGGAGCTGCCGGTGCGGCTGGCGGCCTCGGAGGGCTCATGGGAACGCTGGTCGGGCTGCTGGGCGGATGGTTTGGCACCTGGGTTCCGGCTCAGGCCGCTCCCACCCGCCGCGAGCGGGAGTCGATCCTCCATACTGGAAAACGCGTGCTCCTGGTCTCTGTCGTGTTCCTCGCCGCACTCTCGGGATTGATCTACGCGTATGCCGGCACACCGAGCTACCTGGTTGCCTGGGGCGGCTGGATGATGGCCTTCTGGGCATACATGACCATCGAGGGTGTACTCCTGGCTCGCCTGGTCCAACGCATAAGGGCGGAGCAGAGTCCCGATGACCTGCTCAACGACACGGCTCTCCGCAATGCCTGGACCACGATGGCCTGCTGATTGGGCGACCGCATGTACCGGAGTCCGGCGGAGTTTCTCGGGTTGCCGCTGGTTGAGATCAATCTGAGTGCGCCGAGGCCGCCGGGCTCGCGCAAACCCTCCGACGCGTCCGGTGCCGATGACGGCCCGCGCGTCGCGCGCGGCTGGGTCGCGATCGGCAACGACGCGCGAGGCCTCCTCCTGGCGATCGGTTCAAAAGCTCGAGGATTGATTGCACTGGGCGGGCGTGCATGCGGCGTGCTGAGCTTTGGAGGACTGGCGGTCGGCCTGGTCGCCTGCGGAGGGCTGGGATCGGGTGTTCTGGGAATAGGCGGTCTCGGCGCGGGGGTGTACGCCCTGGGTGGCGGGGCCGTCGGCTGGCAGGCCGCGGGGGGGCTGGCCGTTGGCTGGGACCTGGCCTGTGGAGGCGGAGCGATCGCCAGGCACGCGGCCGTTGGCGGAGCTGCGGTGGCCGGTGACTATGCGGTTGGGGGCGAGGCGCATGCCCGCCACGCCAACGACGAGGCAGCCCGCAACTTCTTACGCGACCACCCCTTCACGCGGTTTGCGTTTGGCGTGATGGGGCAGCGACAGGCTTGGAACCAGCCTGCCGGCGCCGCCGCGGGTGCTGCCGACGCGCCCGGCGCGGTGACGGCTTTCTCACTCGGCAACGGTCTGGAGGTACGGCTCCGTCCCATCCAGGGCGCACGCGACGTCGCGCTCCTGGTTCTCTACAAGATCGGCGGCGACCACGATCCGGAGGGCCGTTCCGGACTGGCCCACCTGGTGGAGCACCTCTACGTCACGGCGGCGGCCGGCGCCAGCCCGGCACGCACCGCGGAGACCTTTTTCCAACGCTATCGCTCTGGCTGGAACGCTCAGACCGAAGACCGCTACACGGTCATCGCCACCGTTTTCCCCGGGGATGACCTGGAGCAAGAACTGGCGGACGCGGCGGCCCGGATGGGAGATCTGAAGATCACGGCTGCCGACCTCGAGCGCGAGAAACCGCGCCTGCTCGACGAGGTTTCCAACATGTTCGGCAAGATCCCCGCGCTGGGGGCTGTGAACAATGCCTGCGAGTTGATCCGTCCGGCCCCGCGCGGAGGACGTAAAGGAGGACAGCCCGGGCACGTTCGGGCGATTACACTGGACGAGGTTCGCGCGCAATGGAAGCGCTATTACAAGCCGAGAAACGCCATCCTGGTGCTCGCCGGTGCGGTGAACGAGGCCAAGGCGCGCCGGGCGGTGGCGGCCCGGTTCGCCAGGCTGCAGCCGGGAGACGCTTTGCCAGGCCCTGGCAATTCTGGCGCTCCGAAGACCGGGATCGTTCGC
>JBMFUH010000968.1:0-2908 GCA_049966735.1 Isosphaeraceae bacterium | reverse complement strand
CGCCCCCAGGGGGGGGGCATTGTTCTTCAGCTTTCTCTCATTCTCGGAACCAATGAGGCATCTAATGATCGTGCGTTCCAAGCGCCGAGTGAGTCTGGCGGTTTTGCTTTTCCCGGTTTTCGGCCTGGTGGTCGGTTGCTCTCAATCGGGCGATGAGTTGCCCAGGGAAGCGGTCTCCGGGACCGTGACCCTCGATGGAACACCCGTGTCCAACGGAACGATCACGTTCATTCCGGACACCGGAGTGGGAGGAGGAGGCGGTACCATCACGGACGGCGCGTTTTCGATCCCTCGCGCGACCGGTCTGGTTCCCGGAAAGTTCAAGGTTGCCATTAACGCATCCGAGAAAACGGCGACGACCAAGCCGCAACAGGTCAGCGGTACGAAGCAAGAAGTTCAGTTCGCCAAGGAATTGATCCCGACCAAGTACAACTCAAACACGGAACTCACGGCCGAAATCCAGAAGGGGGGAACCAAGGATTTGAAATTTGATCTCAAGTCGAAGTGAACCTGGTTCTCGTGGGGCCGCGTCTGCCGGCCCCGCTGATCCCGGCGTGATTATGTGTTTCTTTTCCAATCTTTGCTAGCCGTTCTCTGTCTGTCGCGGCAACCTCCCGCCTCGATTTTCCGGTTCTTCATTTCCCTGTTTAAGTGAGGAGCAATCAGGCATGAATCGACGTACCCAGGGCTTTACACTGATCGAACTCCTGGTGGTGATCGCCATCATCGCGGTTTTGATCGCACTGCTCTTGCCGGCAGTTCAGTCGGCCAGAGAAGCCGCTCGCCGTGCCCAGTGCACGAACAACCTCAAGCAGATCGGCCTGGCCATGCACAACTACGAGAGCGCGAATGGCTGCCTGCCCCCTGGCACCAAGGGTTGCTGCTGGGGGACGTGGCTGAACTTCGTGCTGCCGTACGTCGAGCAGACCAACCTCTTCAACGCGTACAACTTCGTCGGAAATGACCGCTACGACGGGATGCAGGGTGGGATGTTCCGCTATGGCGGGGCTGCCAACACGACGGTCACGTACAGCCACGTGGCAGCGTACATGTGTCCCAGCGACCCCAACGTCATGAACCTGCCGGGCGGGGGTTGGGCCGTCACCTGTCACAACTACGTTGTCAATTTCGGCAACACGCTCACGAACCAGCCGAAGTTCTACCTCTGGAATGGACTGAGTCTACCCTTCCTGGGCGCGCCCTTCACGGACATGGGAGCGCCGGACGCCGACATCTCGATAGGAAGCCAGCAAGGCGCGGTGGCGGGCACGGTCCCGTTCTCCGGGATCACGGATGGACTGAGCAATACCATGATGACGTCCGAGATCCTGATTGGACAGGGCTGGAACCTCCATGGATTCTCCTGGTGGGGCTACGCCCCGCAGTTCACGGGGCTTTACCCCCCCAACTCGTCTCAGCCCGACGTGATGCAGAGCGCTGGTTACTGCAATGCGCCAAACACCAACCCCCAGGGCGTGCAGTGCGTGGGCGCGACCGGTACCATCAGCAGCGGTGGCACGTTCACCGGACTGGGGATGGTCAATATCCCCCGCAGCAAGCACCCCGGCGGTGTCAATGTCGGCATGTGCGACGGCAGCGTCCGGTTCATCAAGAATTCGATCAGCATCCAGTCCTTCCAGCAGCTCTCCAGCGCCAGGGGGAATGAGGTCATCAGCTCCAATTCTTACTAACTGATTGGCCCGCTGGCGGAAATCGATCTCCGCCAGCCTCTCGCAACCACGAGATCGGCGAGGTCCCCCGGGAGATTTGTGCTCTCGGAGGGTCTCGCCGTTCTTCGCGCTCTCTGGATATACTCGTCCTTGACGGGCCACCTGATACTATCGAACACCTGGAGCGGTGCAGAGACGACTTGCACACGGATCTAGTATCGTAGGGTCCGCCGCTCGGACCAAACGCTCTGGCCGTCGGTTCGCGCAGCGGACCCTACGGGGAGCCATCGACCCGAGAACCGCTTTCGACTTCTCTCCTCCACGGCGCGCCGGTTTGACGAGCGGATTCCCCATGATCAGTCAAGCAGCCCTCGTCGAGGTGCCAACTGCCAACGTCGCACCGGCTCGACAGTCGGTCGCCGGGAGCTTGCGCCCTCGTCATCTCCTTGTCCTGTCGCTCTGGTGCGGTCTGCTCGCCGGACCGCTCGAGGTCGGGGCGATCGTGCTGCGCACGCATTTCCTGGCGCTCAACCGGTTCTACTGGATGACCCGCCATTTCGTCTGGCTGGTCCCACTCACGAACCTGCTCATCTTCCTCGCGCTGGGCCTGGCGTTCTGGCTGGTGGCACTCTGCGGGCATTCGGGCCGCTGGCTGGCCGCGCGGCTGCTTTGCGCCCTGACTCTGCTCCCGCCACTCTGGGCGGCCTTCCCACGCGTCTATGCTATCGCCTGGTTCTTCCTCGCGCTGGGAATCGCCGCGCGGTTGGTGCCGATTCTCCAGCACCATGCCGCCCTGTTCCGCCGCTCTGTCACAATCGGCTTGCCGATCCTGGCGCTCATCACCCCGCTTCTGGGCGCTTCGGTCTGGGTCGAGGATTGGCTCAAGGATCGCTCCGAGGCGGCGCGGCCGCTGCCGCCGCCTGGGTCCCCGAATGTCATGTTCATCGTGCTCGATACGGTGGCCGCGGAACACCTGAGCCTGCACGGCTACGATCGACCCACCAGCCCGACGCTCGACAGCCTGGCCCGGCGCGGGGTCCGGTTCGACCGGATGCAATCACCCTCGTCATGGACGTTGCCGGCCCACGCCAGCTTCTTCACCGGGCGCTGGCCTCACGAGCTGTCCGCTGGTTGGCTCAATCCGCTGGATGCCACCTACACCACTTTGTCGGAATACCTGGGATCTCGCGGCTATGCCACGGCCGGATTCGTCGGCAACACGTGCTATTGCGGCGCCG
>JBMFUH010000967.1:0-2910 GCA_049966735.1 Isosphaeraceae bacterium | reverse complement strand
GAACCTGGGAAAGTGGCGTAAGGCCTCCAAAAAACGAACCGCGTCTTACACCCCCACCGGTGCGCGGCCCGCGGACTCATCCCAACCCGCATGCAAACAACCGCAATATCGCCGAATCACCGGATAGGTTGATGTTCCAGGGCCTTTCCGGCCGATGCTTGAGTGTGGCCGGATGAGAGGGATGGTCCCGGAGGAACGTGCTCGCCGCGACTGCACGCTGGTGCGGAGCGGACCGGCCTTGGCAGATCGCGGAGCTTGCTCCGGCGGTCTCGAATTGGTCGCGCCTAGGATTGCATGGAGGATCGACATGGCAACCGCTCGATTGCGCCTTTTCCCTTACCCGGAGGAAGAGCAAGAGGAAGTCGGCACCCCCTCCATCCCCATTCGCCTATCCGACCTGTACCCCTTGCTCGCCCAGGCCTATCGCGACAATTACGTCTGGCTCAGCGACTTCGAGGAAGACCAACTTCTGGTCAGCAGCGATCTCTACGAGGTCATTCGGGCATTCTCCAACTGCCGACCCTCCGCGTGAGTCGAGACGCGCTGGCACGTCCATCCAGTGCCGATTCTTCCGCCAGCAAGCCTTCAGCAGGTGTCGGCTGGGAATCGGTCCACACAGCGGACCCGGCAAGTAGCCCTGGCCGGGTGGCCGGGTGCTGAGAAGGTTCTTGTCTGGCAAGGCTTCAGTTTCTAACCTATGGTACTGTCAGTCTCGATCCCCATGATCCATCCGCCCAGAGCCATCCCAGGTTTGCCTGATGACCTCCAGCGAATCGAATTCTGAAGATGCATTCACAATCGAGCGCCATGGTGAGATCACTGTCATCACCGCGAACCCCGCGCTCGAGAAACTCGAGTTCAAGCTGGAGGAGCAGGCGGCGGAGTTGATCCTCCACCCCCTGCTGCGGCTGGACAACCCCCTGATCATCTTCGATCTGAGCCTGGTCGACTACTTTGGCTCGATGTTCCTGGCGCTCTTGATCCGATGCTGGAAGCTGGCGCTGTCTCGGGGAGGCTCGATGGCCCTCTCGGGTGTGCGGCCACGGACCCGCGAGTTGCTGCGAGTCACCTCGCTCGATATCGTCTGGCCCATTTACGATTCCAGGAACGAGGCGATGGAGGCCTTCGAACTCGACTGAACCGGAGCTCTCAACCTTGGCGATTCTCGTCGTCCGGCCGTGCCCTTCCGGACGTCACGGTCTACGCCGGCCATCCCCCAAAACCGGCTTTGAAGATCAGAGCGTCGTGCGGCACTGGGCCCGTTGACAGGTCGCAGCGGCGGACCCATGATGAAACGGAGAAGCCAGAGAAGGGTATCGTCCGCAAGTCAAAGCGGATGAGCACCTCCCGCCGGAGCGGAGCCGCCATGGGGATTTACGACCGCGAGTACTATCGTGGTGAAAACGGAGGACCGGGCTGGTTCGGCGGGGTCGCGCCCTGGTGCAAGACCCTGATCGTCGTCAACTGCGTCGCCTTCCTCCTGCAACTGGCACTGGGACCTGATTCCCCCCTCTTCCGCGACTGGCTGGAAGCCTCCCCGGAGGGCATCTTCCAGCATGGCCGGATCTGGCAGCTCTGGACCGCCACCTTCCTCCACGCCAACTTCTGGCACATCCTGGGAAACATGTGGTTCCTCTGGCTCGTCGGCCGCGAGATGGAATCCCAGTACGGCAGCCGCGATTTCCTGGCCTTCTACCTCATGGCGGCCGGTGTCAGCACCCTGGGCTGGGCTCTCATTGAAGGCTTCGGCCGGGGCGACATGACCAGGCCGATGGTGGGCGCCTCGGGAGCCGTGATGGCCGTGGTCACCCTCTACACCCTCTTCTATCCCCGACGCGAGATCATCTTCATCGTCCTGCCCATGCCGATGTGGGTGCTCTGGGCGATCTGCCTCGTCTTCCCCATCGTCGCCCACGACCAGAAGATCGCCTGGGAGGCCCACGCGATGGGCGCGGGGTTTGCCTTTTGCTACAAGCAATTTGACCTCAGGTGGACGCGACTCTTCCACGTGCGGTTCCCCAGGCCGAGGTTCCGGATCGTCTCCCCGGTTCCGGTCGACAAGCCCCGCTCTCGTAAGCCTGGGTCGAGCCGCACATCCAGCGAAGGCCTGGGCGCCAAGTCCTCCGCCGTCTCCGTCCTTCCCGAAGAGCAGCTCGACGCCCGGCTCGATGAGGTCCTGGCGAAGATCGCCCGCGAGGGCCGCTCCGCACTGACCGAGGAAGAGCAGCGCGTGCTCCAGGAGGCCAGCCGTCGCGCCCGTGACCGGCGGAGCGATCGACTCTGATGCCATCCCTCCCCTCGATCTTGATCCGCGACGCCGTACCGGCCGATCGCCCGACGATCGTCGAGTTCAACCGCCGCCTGGCCGTCGAGACCGAGAACAAAGTGCTGGACCTGGCCATTCTCGACCAGGGAGTCGCCCGCGCGCTGGCCGAGCCCGACCGCCTGCGCTACTGGGTCGCCGAGACGACCGCTGCCGAGAGCAACCGCGTCGTCGGCCAGACCGCCGTCACCCGCGAGTGGAGCGACTGGCGCAACGGCTGGATCTGGTGGCTACAAAGCGTGTACATCCACTCCGAATTCCGAGGTCAAGGTATTTTCAGGTCTTTGTATCGTCATATCTACTATCAGGCGATAGAGACCAACGTGATCGGCCTGCGGCTCTATGTCGAGAACGGCAACCTTCGCGCCCAACAAGCGTATCAAGCCCTGGGAATGAAACCCGGCGGCTACTCGGTGCTCGAGGAACTCTGGCTCGATCGCTCCCGGCTGGACTGAGGAGAGATGGCGAATACCGGTACCGCCCGCTCAACACCACCCGGAGAATGAGTGGGGTGGGCTAGGGTCAGGAAAGAAGAACGTGGGACAAGATTCCACTCTTGTCCACCTTACATCTATGTTTTTAGACCT
>JBMFUH010000966.1:0-2912 GCA_049966735.1 Isosphaeraceae bacterium | reverse complement strand
CGCCACGCTGCAAGCCGGTGAACTGACAGGCATTTGCGACGCGTATTATCAGCGGCTGGTTCACGCCGATCAGTTCCAGATCGCCCGCCAGGCGTGTCAGCTTGCACTCGAACATACCCAGAGCCCGGTCGTCAAGGAGTTCCTCGCCGGCCGCTTGAAACGGCTCGACCTCGTGGATAAGCCCGCTCCGCCGATCGAAGGGACAGATCTCGACGGCAAGCCGTTCAACCTGGCCAGGCTCAAGGGAAAGGTCGTGCTGGTGGAATTCTGGGCGAGCTGGTGCCTGCCCAGCGCGGAGGAGGTTGAGTGGTTTCAGGGGGTCGCCCAGAGCCGTCACGCCAAGGGGTTCGAGGTGGTTGGCATCAATCTCGACACGCTCCAGGACGGCGGTCAGAAGCTGGAGACCGTGCTGCCCAACATCCGCCGGTTCCTGCTCGATCACAACATCTCCTGGCCCAACCTGATCAACAGTTTAGAATCCCACGACTTCGCCAGGGCCTACGGCGTGACCGACATCCCGGCCAGCGTGCTGATTGGCCGCGACGGCACGATCGTCCAGCTTGACCTGGTCCGCAAGAACCTGGAGACAGTCATCGACCGGGAGATCGGCCGCTAGCGGGCCGGCGCCGGTTCGGGTGACGGCGACGGCGGCGAGGCCGCCTGGGCCAGCGACTCGTAGAGCGACAGCAAGAAGAGATGAAACGTGTCGGCCACCCGTGGGGTCGCTACCGATCGGACTTCCTGGAGCGCGGGTCGGCCGTAATCCAGCAGCTTCTGGCGCGCCTCGGCCACCGAGCTGATGGAGGCCGCGCCATGCTGCTTCGTTTCCTCGAGCACGGCCAGACTCGCCTGATCGGCAAAGTCGCGCTTGGCCTTCAGGTCGCCCACGACTGGTGATTCGCCCGGCCAGGCCAGCGTGTTCCCGGCAGCGAAGAAGCTGGCCAGGGGAATGATCGGCTTGGGTCGGGCACTTGCCGCCGTAAGGGTGGCCGAGGGCCGGCCTGATTGCTGCCCCAGCGAGACGGGCGGCTGAGGCCGTTCCGCCGGAGGCCGGCGCGCCTGCACGTCATAGCGGGGCACGAAGCCGTTGTCTCGAATTCTGTTGTAGTAAGCGTTGGGGTTGCCAGCGTAGGATCGGTTCGAGGCCGGCGCGCCGCCGGCCCGTGACGCCCTGTTCAGAGCCTCCTGGTTGAGGAACTCCGTTGGCGAGGGGACGTTTCTGAAGCCGCCCCAACCCCAACCCCAGCCGAAGCCCGGGTCCCACTGGGCGCAAGCCGGAGCCGTCCCCAGAGCCAGAATCGTGCACGCCCAGAAGAGCGCCAGAGCCCCTGGCAGTCGCCTCGTGTTGCCCATAATCGGCCGCTCCCCGAACCTTCGTGCGCCTTACCGCCGCGAGCAGAACCGTAAATCCCGGAGCCAGCTCCCGCGCCGCCAGTGCCGTGGGGCCCGCGATGCGGACCAAATGCCCGGATCGTCGGTCCGCACAGCGGACCCTACGGGGAGCGATCGACTCGAAAACCGCCCCAGCTGGGCATGCAATGAAGCATTGTAAACAGCCGGAGCGATTGGCGACAGATCCGGCTTCAAAACACACGAGTCCATCCTGCCGATCCTCGAGGCATGCCTCGAAAAAGGGAGGGATGGACTCATCCGCGGGGATGGTCCCCGCTGCCTTGGCTGGCCGCCCTGGCTGGAGCCGGCGCGACGGTGGGGAAAAGCAGACGATCACGTGCCAAATTCGGGACGACGCGACGAGAGCTGCGACTGGAGCCGCTGGATGATCGATGAGTGCATCTGCGAGACGCGAGACTCGCTCAAGTCGAGCGTGGCCCCGATCTCCTTCATCGTCAATTCTTCATAATAATAGAGGATGATAATGAGCCGCTCGTTGCGGTTGAGCCCCTTGGTGACCATGCGCATCAGGTCCTTGCGCTGGAGCCGGCGGGTGGGGTCTTCTCCCTTCTTGTCCTCGAGGATGTCGATCTCGCGCACGTCCTTGTAACTGTCCGTCTCGTACCATTTCTTGTTCAAACTGATCAGGCCCACGGCGTTGGCGTCCATGGCCATCTTTTCATACTCTTCCATGGGAATGCCGAGCTGTTCGGCCAGTTCGACGTCGGTGGGCGGCCGGCCGTGCTTGGCCTCGAGCTCCTTGCGGGCCTCTTCCATCTTGGTGGCCTTGGACCGGACCAGGCGGGGCACCCAGTCCATCGTCCGCAGCTCGTCGAGCATGGCCCCGCGAATCCGGGGCACGCAGTACGTCTCGAACTTGACGCCGCGGCTCAGGTCGAACGCGTCGATGGCATCCATCAGGCCGAAGACCCCGGCGGAGATCAGATCGTCCAGATCCACTCCCTCGGGCAGGCGCTGCCAGATCCGCTCGGCGTTGTACTTGACCAGGGGCAAGTACCGCTCGACGAGATGATTCCGCAGTTCCGTGGTGGGGTGTTCCTTGAACTCACGCCAGAGTTCCGTTACATCCACATCCACCTTGGTTGACATCCTGACCTCCATGTCGGCTAAGCGAGAGGGGCCACATCCATGTGCCCAGGGCAAGCGAGCCGGCAACCGGGAGCACCGCCGCGAGTTGCACGTCGATTTCAGCCACGCCGGCGCCACAAGGGTGCCAGAAGTCTGGCGTCCCATGGGCCTGCCCTCTGCCCTCCCGCCGTCTGAGGAACTCCATCCCAATGAAATATCGGATAATCCGACCAGGTCGCTTGAGCGGCAGTTTCAGCCCAAGCTGAAAAATATGGCTTTCACGCCCATCCTCCTTGCTTTTGTAAGGATTTCCTCAAGGGAACCAACACCCAGTTGCCAGTACCGTAGGGGCCCGCTGTACGGACCGATCTCCGGCCGCTGTCCACGGTTCGCACAGCGGACCCTACAAATGACTGAGTCAGTTTCCCCCA
>JBMFUH010000965.1:0-2923 GCA_049966735.1 Isosphaeraceae bacterium | reverse complement strand
CTTGAGCAACTCCTTGCGAAAGACGGAGAGTTCGATGCGAAGCTGATGCGCTTCGATGAGGTCGGCGTCCAGCCCCGTGTACCGCGCCAGGTGCGCCGCGGCGTCGCGCCGCTCTTCTGCGGAGAGCCGGTCGCCGCGCGCCAAGATCGACGCGTATTCGCGATCGGCCCAGCGCTCCACTTCCTGACGGACCGCCGGCAGCCCGAGCTGCTGGAGATCAGCCGGCAGCTTGTGGTGATACCAGGCGACCGCCGCGTACGAGGGCAAGTAGTTGAGGAATGCCAGGTCGTTGCCCGGCGAGAAGACGAACCCCTGGAAATCGAGCGCGCAGGAGACCAGGATCACGCCGTTGAAGACGATGCCCAGGTCAACCAGATGCCCGGCCAGCCCCGCGGCCCGCGTCGTGCCGTAACTCTCGCCGATCAGGAAGAGGGGCGAATCCCAGCGGTCGTACCGGGTCAGATACATCCGGATGAACTCGCCGACCGATTCGATGTCTCCTTTCAGCGAGTGAAACTTGCTGTTCAGTTCGGACTTGGCCGCGCGGGAGAAGCCTGTACCAACTGGATCTATGAACACAAGATCAGACTTGTCAAGCCAGGTCGCATCGTTGTCGACCAGATGAAACGGCGGGGCGGGGATGGTCGGATCCGCCGGCATCGGCACCCGGCGCGGGCCCAGTGCTCCCAGATGCAGCCAGAGCGAGGCCGAGCCCGGCCCGCCGTTGAAGCTGAACAGGAGCGGGCGCGATCCAGATACCTTCACATCATCCAGAGTATGAGCAATGAAGAAGATTCGCGCCTCGACGTCTCCCTTCTCATTGCGGATCGGCATCAGGCCGGCGGTCGATGTGTACTTCAGTTCTCGCCCGTCCAACCGCACCGCATGGTGCGTGATCACCGGCTCCTCGTCCGTGGACGTCTTGGAGGTCTCTTTCTTCTCCTTGGCCGGCTCGCTGGTCCTGGCCTTGGTCTTGGCCGCGGCCGGGTGCTCCGGTGCTTTAGCCTTGGAGTCACTCCTGGTCTTGCCGGCCGGGGGCGCCTGGGCCCGGGACCAGGTCATCGTCGTTGACGTCATCGTCAAGCAAACCAACACGCTCAAGGTGCGAAGCATGGCGAAATTGCCTCAAAAGCGGACCATACGGTGAAGAAACGCGGAGTTCAGACAATCAAGCAAATAGGTTAAGGAAACGACCGGCGCGCACGCAAGATCCGCACGATCCCGGTTCCCATTGACGGCATGCCCCGGCCTTCTATAATGCCGCGTGCGGCCAGGGAATGCGCCGCGCTTTTCGTGTTCGGTCCAGGTTTCTGACCCCGGGGTCAAGGAGGATCGGGATGGCCGGACGCCGCCTTTTCGTCGTGATCGTCCTGCTCGCGGCGGTACTGCATGCGATCTCGATCGCCCGGTCGTTCTTGCCCGCGCAGGATGGACTGAAGTTCATTCACGTCGCGCGCCAGTTTCAGAAGGACGCCTGGCCGGACGTGGTCCGAGACACGGACCAGCACCCGCTTTACCCCGCGCTGGTTGCCGCGGTCGAGCCGATAGTCGCTGCCTGCCGGGGAGCGGGCCCGGACACCTGGCGGATCTCCGCGCAGGTCGTTGCGACGCTTGCCTCGCTCGCGCTTCTCTTTCCTCTTTTCGGCCTGGCCCGCTCGCTTTTTGACACGCGAATCGCCTGCGTGGCGCTCGCGATTTACGTGCTCTTGCCCGTGCCCGCGGAGGTCGGCCACGACACGTTGAGCGATAGCCTGGGGCTCCTGGCGATCTTACTCTCGCTGCGTTTGGGCGCGCTGGCGATGCGGAGGGAAAGCTGGCGCTACGCCCTGGCAGCGGGTCTCTCCGGTGGCATCGGCTACCTGGCCCGCCCGGAGGCCATCCTGGCGCCGGCGGCGGTGGGCCTGGCCTGGGCTTTCAGCCTGGCTCGCACGGTCAAGCTCAGGAATTTGATCTGGGCTCCTGCTCCGGCCGTCATGGTTCTCGCGGCGCTTCTGATGGTCGGCGGTTATGCCCTCGTGAAGGGAGAAGTCTCCGAGAAGCTGGCTCTGCGCCATGGCGCGGCGATTGGACCGCAGCAGATCATGATCCGCTCGGTTCCCCAGCTCTTGCCCCGCGGGCTCGCGGCGAAGAAGCTTGACTTCTCGCCCAAGGAAGAGTCCGAGCGCACGCCTGTTCGCAGTCCTATCAAGGCGCTGCGGTGGATGGCCAGCGATTGGTGGGACGAGCTTTGCTGGGGATTCGCCGCGCTGGCTCTCTGGGGACTGGTCCGGCAGCGGTTCGTTCTCGGGCTCTGTCGCGATCGCGACCCGGACGATGCGGGGCGGACGGAACGACTGGTGCTGGGCGTCTTTGCCGCGGTGTTCGTGCTGGTGCTGCTGCGGCATACGGTGTCGCTGGGATATCTCTCGGGCCGCCATGTGATTCCGCTGGTGGCGATCTCGGTTCCCTGGGCCGCGGCCGGGACGTTCGTTTGCCTGCGCGGGCTGGGAGTGAAGCTCCCTTGGAGTCCTGGCGTGGCCTGGGCCACGGCAGTGGTCGCCACGAGCGTGGTGGTCGGCACGCTCGTTATCTATCAGCTTCGGCCCAGCCACAGGGCGCGATCGGCGCACTGGGAGGCTGGGCAATGGCTGGCCGAGCATGCCCGGCCCGCCGACATGGTGCTGGACACCCGCGGCTGGGCCCGGTTCGTCTCGGGAGCACCCGGTTACGACTACTGGCACGTGCGCCAGGCTCTCACGGATTCGCATCTGTCATACGTGGTCGTGGGCCATGAGGAGCTGGCCGCGAACACAACTCGGGCCAGGGCCCTGAATACACTGCTCGCCTATGCGGCCACGCCCATCGTGGACTTCCCTTCGTTCGCGGGCAAGCGCGACGTCGGCGTGCGCGTCTACCGGTTCCATCAGCCTGACTCCTGGGAAGG
>JBMFUH010000964.1:0-2924 GCA_049966735.1 Isosphaeraceae bacterium | reverse complement strand
GCACCTGGATTGCCAGCCTGTTCGCCAAGACCGGCCGTTACGAGTTCACTGCCTGCGCCGATTATTTTCCGGATCGGGCCGAGGCGTTCGGCAGCCGGTTCAAGATTCCCTCGAGCAACCGGTTCACGACGCTCTCCGCGTACAAGCGCCTGCTCGACACCCCCGTGGATGCGGTGGTGATCGAGTCGCCCCCATACTTTCACCCCGAGCAGGCGGCGGCCGCCGTCGACGCGGGCAAACACGTTTACCTGGCCAAGCCCATGGCGGTGGACGTGCCGGGCTGCATGACCATCGCCGAGGCCGGCAAGAAGGCAACCGCCAAGAAACTGGTCTACCTGATCGACTTCCAGACCCGGGCCGATGACACCTACATCGAAACCCTCCGCCGGGTGCACCAGGGCGCGATTGGCCGGATCGTCAGTGCGGTGGCCAGCTACCCCTGGGCCGGCACGGTGCACGACGATCGTCCGGCGACCACTCCCGAGGAACGCCTCCGCCTCTGGTACCAGACCCGGGCGCTCTGCGGCGACGTGATCGTCGAGCAGGACATCCACGCCCTCGACGTCGCCGCCTGGTTCGCCGGCGCAGACCCGATCAAGGCCGTGGGCATGGGAAGCAAGTCGACCCGCAGGTACGGCGACATCTGGGGCCACTTCGCCGTTCTCTACACCTTCCCGGACAACTTCCAGGTGAGTTTCACCTCGCAGAAGAACGTTCCGGGAGCACCGGACGAGATCCGCTGCCTGGTCTACGGCACCGAGGGCATCGCCGACACGGACTACGGCGGCGAGGTCGCCATCCGCGGCAAGCGCCCGTTCAAGGGAGCCCGCATGACCAACCTTTACACCACCGGAGCCCAGCGCAACATCGACGACTTCTACAACGCGATCTCCAGCGGCAAGGTCGACAATCCGACCGTCGTCCCTTCCGTCCGCTCGAACCTGACGTCGATCCTGGGCCGGACCGCGGCCTACCGGGGCAAGGAAGTCACCTGGAAGGAGTTGATCTCCGAGTGCGAGTGCCTCAAGCCCGACCTCAGGGGGCTGAAGAGCTGAGCGATTTTCGGATCGACCGCTCACCGTGGGGGCCCGCTGTGAGGACCGACGACCTGGGGATTTGGTCCGCACAGCGGACCCTACGAGACTGAAATGGAACAGCGTCGGCAATCATGCAGTAGGTCGGACATTCCTGTCCGACCAGGACGGACAGGAATGTCCGACCTACATGCGTTTCCTCGGCATTTCCGGGACCGGAGACCGAGGAGTCCGCGCGGGACCAAACACGAAGACGTGCTCTCAAAGTTGAATGGATAAATTTTATGATCACGCGACGATCTTTCTTCTGGCTCTCCGCCGCCCTGGGCGCGGCATCGAGGAAGCTCCGCTCGGGCGAGCCCGACACCAACCGGCCGGAGGGGCTCCAGCCCATCGGCGAGGGCAAGGGCATTCACCCCGGCCGCGTCGTCTGGGCTCATGATCCTGGAGCGATCGACTGGCGAGGGCCGGGCAATGGCCACTGGTACGAGTCAAAACACACCCGCCAGGATCACGTTGACGCCATGATGGCCCGCGCCATCTGCGGACTGACCGGCGAGGCCACCGTCGGCAAGGCCTGGGACAAGCTCTTCCGCCACCTGAACCGTGCCCGCGGCAAGGGAGACGCCGGCTACAAGCGGGGCGAGAAGCTCGTCATCAAGCCCAACTGGGTGGGGATGATCTGGCGCGAGGGACACGTGGACCCGACCACGTACAACTTGATCGATCGCCATGATTACATGAACACCTCGCCACAGATGGTCATCGCCGTCCTCAACCAGCTTGTCGGGGAACTTGGCATGCGGCCGGCGGACATCACGGTGTGCGACACGTTGGCGTATCTGGTCAACGAGTTTCACGAGATCCTCCACGGTGCCTATCCGGAGGTGCGCTACGAGGACTTCGCCGGCCGCTTCGGCAGGATCCAGGTCCAGGCGTCGACCGTGCCGCTCTACTGGAGTTGCCGGCCGGAAGGCAAACTCCCCGACCACGTGCCCGCGTCGTTCGCCGAGGCGGAATACCTGGTGAACCTGGCCCAGCTCAAGGCCCACACCGGGGCCGGCGTGACCCTCTGCGGCAAGAACCACTTCGGTTCCCTGGTCCGCTGGCCGGTGCAGCGGGGCTATTACGATATGCACACGCGATCCATGATGAAGGCTGTCCAGCAGTACCGCGAGCAGGTCGACCTGATGGGCCATGCCCACCTGGGTGGCAAGACCGTCCTTTACCTGATCGACGGCCTCTATTCGGGCAAGCATCCCATCGACCCGGTCCCCCGCAAGTGGACCTCCGCGCCGTTTGGCGGAACCTGGACGGCGAGCTTGCTGGCCTCGCAAGACCCCGTGGCGATCGATTCGGTCGGCTTCGACTTCCTGCACGCCGAATATCCGGATTTTCCCCGCAAACC
The DNA here is from genome assembly GCA_049966735.1 of Isosphaeraceae bacterium. GTDB lineage: Bacteria > Planctomycetota > Planctomycetia > Isosphaerales > Isosphaeraceae > Aquisphaera. Next base: position 482 of record JBMFUH010000964.1, on the reverse strand, counting down.
CGGCGTGGACGATTACCTGCACGAGGCGGCTCTCGCGGCCAATCCACCGTCGGGGACTTATTACGACCCCGATCACGCGGCCTCGTCGCGGCGACTGGCCAGCCTCGGCGTCCACGAGCACTGGAATAACCCCGAAGAGAAGAAATACTCCCGCAACCTGGGAAGAGGCCAGGGCATCGAGCTGATCGCCCTGCGATCGCCCAGCCCGGCACAAGGCAGCCTCGATCCAACTGATCCGGAGACCCGCGCATGAAAGCCAACGACCCGTTCAACCGTCGTCAAGTTCTGGCCGCCGGCACCGCGGCGACAACCTTCACCATCGTCCCGCGCCACGTCCTGGGCGGGGCCGGCTACGTCGCGCCTTCCTCGAAGCTGAACATCGCCGGCATCGGCGTGGGCGGCATGGGAACCGGCGACGTCAAGAGCGTCTCCGGCGAGAACATCGTGGCCCTCTGCGACGTCGATCAGAACGCCCTGGACAG
>JBMFUH010000963.1:0-2928 GCA_049966735.1 Isosphaeraceae bacterium | reverse complement strand
AAGGTGTTTGGTGTTTGGTGTTTGGTGTTTCGCCTTTCGTGTCTTGTCGTCACCAAACACCAGATACCAAACCCATATCTCGCCACTCGCCACTACTCACGAGCTACTCGCCACTAACCGCTTTCCGGCTCCAGGGGGCCGTTCTCGGGCAGAAGGCCGCTCAAGGGGCAGCGATCGCACTTCGGCGTGGTGGGTCCGCAGAACTGGCGGCCGACCCTGGAGAGCCATCGAGACAGCCGCATGATCTCGCGGCAATCATCGCCCGCAAGCCGGCCCAGATGCTGGCTGATCTCGTCGGGCTCGGTGAAGCAGTCGGCCCAATCGTGGCGAACCAGAATGCGATAGGTGCCGCGGTCAAGGGGATAGACCGGATGGCCCAGCGCCAGCAGGATCGCCTGTGAAGTCGCCTGGCCCACGCCTCTGATCCCGGCGAGTTGCTTCCGGAGCGTTGACGTCGAGGTCGCGGATTGGTCGGCCGGGTCTGCCCCCTCGGGGAACGTGGCTGCGTACCACCGCGCCAGGCGCACCACGAGCAGAGCCGCCTGGGCCGACAGCTTGATGCCGGCCTGCTCAAGCGTGTCGCGGACCTCCTCCGGCGCCGCGGCCGCGAGGGCCTCCGGTTCGAGCAGCCCGGCGCGATCGAGAGCCGCCAGCAGGGGATCGCCATCCTTCCCCACAGCGTCTCGATCCAACGCCGGGAGCAGGACCGCGGCAAACGGCGAGTCCTCGGCCGCCGGCAGCGCGGGCTCGCCGTAGAAGTTGGCCAGGGCCGCGACCAGTTGAGCATAGGACTCATCGAGGGATGGCATGGCGGGCTCGGTGGAGGCGGTCGGGACGAACCGCCCCGGAATCACTCGGCCGGGGCGCCGCCGGCTGACGCTTCCTTGGCCTTGGCCACGGCGGCCGCGTAGGCGCGGGCCAGCTTGCTCTTGCGTCGGGCGGCCGTGTTGGGATGAATGACTCGACGAGCGCCGGCCTTGTCGATCTTGGCGACGGCGGCGCGATAGTCGGTCTCGGCCCGGGCGAAGTCGTTTGTGCCGACCGACTGGATGGCCTTCTTCATCGAGGTCTTGACAATCTTCTTGGCGATCCGATTGTGCATCCGCCGCTTTTTGCTTTGGCGCAGCCGCTTGGTGGCCGAGGGAGAATTTGGCATGGCTCCTTGATTGATCCAGCAATTCGAGGAAGAGAATCGCCCGCGGAGGATGTGTCATCCCCGAACCCGGCAGGCGCGTTCTCGAAAGGGTCGTCCAGACGAAACGATTACTTTACCACAAGAAACGGATTCAGTTCAAGTTCCGCAGCCGCTGCGCGACGTCGAGATAGGTGTAATCGAGGGCCGCCACCTCGTTGTAGTGTTCCTCGGCGGACTCCTGGTTGCCCATCGCCTCGGCGACCCGTCCCAGGCGATAGTGCAGGGCCTTGAAGTTGTCGAGGTCCTCGTCCTCGATGGCCTTGAGGCCGTCCTGGTAGGCGCGCTCGGCCAGTTTCAACGCCCCATTGGCCTCGAAGCTCAGGCCCACCTGGTACAGGGCCTGAACCTTGTGGGTGGGGCTGGAGCGAGCCTGTTGAAACTCGCCGATGGCCTCGTCGTGCAGCCCGGCTCGGGCCAGGCACAGGCCAAGTTGAAAATGCAGGTTGGTGTCCTCGGGCGACAGGGCGACTCGCCGGCGAAACTCCTTGATCTCGTAATCGCTCAGAAGCTTGGTGATCTGGTCTCGCTTGGCTCGCGAGGCCGCGTCATCCGGCCGCTCCTGGATGCGCTGGGTGTACTTCTCGATGGCTCGCTTCATGCGGTTCATCTGCACGTCGGCATACGCCTGAAGGAGCATCGGCTCCTTGGGATTGGTCTTGATCCCCTGCGCCAGGATCTTCTCGGCTTCATCAAGCTGGCTCCGGTTGCGGTGGTGCTCCGCCAGATTGAGGTACGGCCAGACCTGCTCGGGGTTTTCCTGAATTTCCTTGAGCCAACGTTCCTCGGGAGTGAGCTGCTCCTGCTTGAGCCGTTCGAGCTTGGACTCCAGGTCTTCCGTTTCCGCCGGCGCCAGCCGCTTGTGAATGGCCTCGTCCAGTCCGGCACGCTTGATCGTCGCGCTGGCCGACAGGGAGTTGATCTGCCGGTTGGCGTTCTCGTCGTTGGGATCGAGCTTCTTGACCTGCTCCCAGCAAGCAATCGCCTTGGGCCAGTTCTCGTTGCGTTCGAAGATGTGTGCCGCGTGGCGGAAGAAGTCAGCATCCTTGGCTTGCGGCATCACCGATTCCACGAGCCACTCGGCCACCTTGAGATATCCCGCCTCCACGGCCGCTTCCGAGGCTTCTCGCGCCGCGCCAATGTCCCAGGGGTTGTGCGTGAACGCCTCCTCGCAAATCTCCAGTGCCTCGACGTGATGCCCCTTGGACCTCTTCGACCGGGCTTTCCCGCGGATCCTCTGATTCCCCGCCCGGGCCAACATCCCGACCTTCGACGGATCGTTGTTGAACTTCCTCCGCTGGGCTCCGCGCAGAGCCTGACGATACGGCAAATTATCGGGTGCGAGCTTGCACGCCTGCTTGTACATGTCGATGGCGTAATCGAGGTTCGACTTGAGAGCGGCTTCGTTGCCGTGCTGAAAGAATGTCTTGGCTTTCTGCCGGTCCGGCTTATCCGAATCCGATGGCATCGCGAATGCTCCTGGCCAGCGGGAACCCAGGTCTAACCCGAAAAATGGACACAGCAATGAATTCGATCCTCGAGTCTCTCATTCTAGTAGATGAATCGACAACCCACCACAGCCGATCGCGAATGTTTATCGAATCCCCGGCGCGAAACGTGCATGAACACCCACCATTTGTCCGTTACGCCCGATCGGTCAGTTGCCAGTTGCCAGTTGGAATCTGCCAGCCGTCAGCCGTCATCCGTCATTTACCATCTGCCATTTGCCATCTGCC
>JBMFUH010000962.1:0-2929 GCA_049966735.1 Isosphaeraceae bacterium | reverse complement strand
CGGCTATCAGAGCGACACCTGAACCGATGAGAACCCACTTGGTGCCCATGGCCGGAAACCTCGCCACCAGGCACCAAGGCACCAAGGCACCAAGGCACCAAGGCACCAGGACTTGGACCCGTGATATGTGGTTATCTGCTCCCAATTGGAGACGCGCCTGCTACTCATGTCAAGAGGCAGTTTCCCGATTTTCAGAATTTTCTGCACTCACTGTCCGTCAAGAGCGGATCGTGAATCGCCTTCATCCAGGCCGCCAGCCGGCGCGCCAGCCTTGGCCGCTCTGTCAGGCTCTGGGGATCGCGCGAGGCGGCCGGGTTCGTGGTCTCGCCGGGGTCGGCAGCCAGGTGATAAGATCTCGTCCCGCCCGCCCGGCTCGAAATGGCGGATCAGCTTCCACTGGGGCGTGCGAAACATCCGCATCCGCGCCACCTGGTAGTGATGCATGTCGTACTGGCCGCAGAGCGTGTCATCCCAGGGTGCATTCGCGTTCCGGAGCAAGGGCATCAGGCTCCGCCCATGCGGCCGCGGGTTGGCCGCAACGCCAATCCGGGCCATGTCGAGGATGGTCGGGAAGAGATCGATGTTGGCCACGACGTGGTCGATCACGGTTCCTCCACTGACGACGCCGGGCCAGCGGATGAGCAGAGGAACCCGTATCGACTTCTCGAACATGTTGGGCCGGTACCCCTTCTTTCCCTCCACCAGCCAGCCCGCGTTTCCCTTGTGCCAGGGCCCATGATGACCGATCATATAGCCACGATCACTCGAAAATATCACGATAATTCGCTTTGATAATCCCAGGGCGTCAATCCGGTCGAGCAGCCGGCCGATGTTGCGGTCGACGGAGGTGACGCCGGCGTGATACTGGCGGTAACACCCTTGAGCGAGGCTCTTCATTTCCGGAGTGAGTCCGGCGGATTCAGCCTGGTAAAGAGAGTCCCATGCTACCGGTTGCGAGATGCCCGTTCTTGCCTGGATAATAGGGTTGCTCCGCCGCCATGAGTTCAAGGCTTTTCTCGGCTCGGGCGCAACGCATGTATCCGGAGAGCCCGATCCAGATCATGAACAGGCTCATCGCCCCCAATGCTCCGTCGAATAGCGACCACCAGGAAATCCCGAACAAGCGAAAAAGGGTGATACTGAGCGTGAGAAAAGCTAGCCCGGTGCGGATGAGTGCCAGGTAGGTCCTTCCTTTCGCCAGCTCGGTGCGCTGGGTGGAGAGAATGGTGCGGGTCTCGGCCATGCTGGTCCGTCCCAGCGCCAGCTCGGTGCGTCGGGACGCCATCTTGTTGCGTTCACTGGCCAGTCGATTCCGCGCACGCGCCATCTCGGTGCGCAACACGGAAAGATCGGTGCGCTGGTTGGCAAGGCTGGTCCTTTCCCTGGCGAGTTGGGTGCGGATGGTGGCGAGTTCCGTCGATCTGGTCGAGAGTTTCGTCTGCTGGCGGACCAGCGCGGTGCGTTCCTTCGCCATGTCGGTGCGCTGGCCGGCCAGTTTGTTGGTGACGTTGGCCGACTCCAGCATGCCCGCCGATGTTTCCGTGTGCTTTTTCTCGAGATCATGAATCGCCTTGTCGATCTCATTGCCGTCTTTTTGGAATACGAGCGAGCGATTCAACAAATCACGCAGCGTGCCCAAGGTTGTGGAGACCTGATCGCGGAAGTTATCCTCGTCCATTTGACTGGCCCTTTTGAAAAAACAACACCATGCTCCACGTTCTCAAGCTCCGTCTTCCAGGATTTCCGACTGGAGGTCAACATCAAAATGATTTTCATATCCAAATCTATATTCGACTTTAGAAATACCAAGCGGGCCGGCCGCCGTCAGGGCGGTCTCCTTCACGGCCTCCAGCTCGGCCTCGTCGAGGTAAGGGCCGGTCAGGCGAACTTCTTCGGGACCGGCTTCGGCGCTGATTTCAAATTGAGCCGTCGCCGGGTTGGAGACGAGGGCCGCCTCGATGTAGCTCGAGCGATACAGCCGTTCCACCTCGGCTCGCGACTCGTCCGTCGCCTGGAAGGCGTCGTCGTTCATGATGAACTCGATCAAGTCGCAAGCCGCCTGCGTGCTCATCTGACCGAGGTTCAAGTGAAACGCGTAGAGCATGGGATTGCGGATATCGCGCGAATACATGAACCGTGCCCACTGGATCCGCTGCTCGTCCACTTCCGCGATGTACTTCCGGGCTCGGTCCTCGTCGCAATCCAATCGTTTCATGGTCAACTGCACCCGCATGGCAAACGGCGCATCGATGCGTATTCGGACGAAATGCCGGATCACCGGCACCAGCAGGTGCCCCGAGTAACCGTGATACACGACATTGTCCTGCCGGATCTTGTCCAGGAGCGCATGCCGCATCAAAACGACGTAAGGCCAGCGCAGTTCGCTGAACTGCGCGTAGGCCGAGGTGACGTCGGCCAACTTTTCCACGATCCTGGTGGCGATTTCCCCGTGGGAATTGACAATCTCGACCAGGTCCTCTCGTGAAATTTGCGGTGCGCCGCGCCGCAGCCGCAAACAGTCCAGTAGCATATGCACACCCAACATGGTTCCACGGGAAATGAAGACAACTGGCATATTCAACCGTCCACAAGAAAAATCAGACTGATGGAAAACAGGAGTTACGCGGTTTCCAGACCTCGGTTGATGTTATCGCGGCGTTCATTCGCCGTACGAGTGCTCTGCTGGCGCTCCACGTTGTACCGCCGAAATTCACATGCGGAGGCTGGGCGCCTAGCTCCCCTTCGCCCCGGCGCAAAGACGCGTCCCCACGGCCGTGGAACACCCAAACGCACGCTCCCGAGCCCCCGGGGAAGGAGGCCCGAGACCTCGCCCAGCCCAGGTCGCCGCAACGCCGGCCACACCCCATCCCATGGATCACGTCGCGGACGCTGGGAGCCTGGTGCTCGTCGTCATAGGCCGGGGCGGCCT
>JBMFUH010000961.1:0-2933 GCA_049966735.1 Isosphaeraceae bacterium | reverse complement strand
GTACGAATAGGAGTAGCGATCACTGAGTCGTGGTCTGAGGGCCATATGTTCTTGAGGAATGACTCTGGATCAACCGTATGAGCATCGAAACGATTCTTTGAAGGCGTTCTTTACCAGGACGAAGCTGCTGCGGAGTGAATCTTCCTTTGGCAACGAGGATATCAAGCCCTGCGGCACATTCGAGAGCTGATCCGTGGGCAATGTCAAAGAAGCGGCACCGATCCTTGCCTGTGTACTTTCCGTTTCCCTCAGCGATGTTGAGCGGGATGGACGTCGCCGCTCGATCCAGTTGGAGCTTCACCTCGCCGATTCGCGACTGCCCTTCCAGGATCTTCGAAAGCCATGCGACAAACACGAGGGATTCCCGATAAACATCGAGTTTTTCGTGGTTGAACCAGCATTCGTTCTTCTCGTCCACCTGCCTTAGATCGCTTTCCGAGTGTCGTTTTCACTCAAAACAATTAAATTACACTTATGTCCACACATAATCGCAATCGTACTCGTACTCCTAATCGTAATCGTACTCCTAATCGCAATCGTACTCCTAATCGTAATCGTACTCCTAATCGTACTCGTAATCGTACTCGTACTCCTACTCGTAATCGCACTCCTACTCGCAATCGTACTCGTAACTCTTCTCCCGGTCTTCCTCTCAGCGACTGTTCCTATCCAAATTTCAGATCGGCCCCAGACAAATACGCCGCGTGCTGATTCACGAGCGATTCCAGAACCTCGCGAATCCGGGGGGCCGGAGGCGGGCATCCCGGTATGTAATAGTCCACCGGCACCACGGCGTGGACCGGCAGCACCCGGTCCAGGAGCTGGGGCAGCACGCCCGGGAAGGTGGGAATCTGGGCGTTCAGGTCACCGTTGTCGCTGTAGGACCGCTGGAGCACGACCTGCGGCCCTCCCAACGGGTCGCGGAGCGCGGTGACGTTGCCGGTGATGGCGCAGTCGCCGAAGGAGACGAGGATCTTCGTTCGCTGCCGGACCATCTTGACGAACTTGAGGTTGTCGACGTTGGCGACCGCCCCCTCGAGCAGCGTGACATCAACCTGCTCGGGGAAGACCTTGGTATCGACCAGGGGCGTATAGACGACGTCCACGAGCGCCGTCAGGTCGATGAGGAACTCGTCGAGATCGAGGAAGGACATGTGGCAGCCGGAGCATCCTGAGAGCCACATGGTCGCCAGCTTCAAACGTTCCATTGCTTTTTCTCCCGGGCCGTGATCAGGAACGAGATGACCGATCGGTCACGCTCCATCTCGGCCACCGTGGAACCCCGGCGGAAGATGGCGCCCGTGGGGCAGGCCTGCATGCACTTGCCGCAGGAGGTACAGGTCGGTGAGGCTCCCCAGGGTTGATGTAGATCGGTGATCACACGGGCGTTGGCGCCGCGGTGGGCCACGTCCCAGGTGTGCGCCCCTTCCACCTGGTCGCAGACCCGCACGCAACGGGTGCAGACGACGCACCGGTTGTGGTCAATGCCGAATCGCTCGTGGCTGATGTCGACGGGAAGCTGGGGCCGCAGATACTCGTACCGCACATGGTCCATTCCCACTCGGATGGCCAGGCTCTGCAGCTCGCAATTGCCGTTGGCCACGCAGACCGCACAGACGTGGTTGCGCTCGGCGAAGAGCAGCTCGATGATCATCCGCCGGTAGTACCGCAGCCGCTCCGTATCGGTCTGGACCTTCATCTCCTCGAAGACCTGAGTGGTGCAAGCCGCCATCAGGCGGGGCGGATCGCCGACCTCGACCAGGCAGAGCCGGCAGGCGCCCACGTCGGTGACCGCATCAAGGTGGCAGAGTGTGGGAATCGAGATCCCCGCCTCGGTCGCGGCCTGGAGAATGGTCTCATCCCCCCGCGCGTTGATCGGCTTGCCGTCGATCGACAGGGTTTTAACCGCTGCCATGATCATTCCCCTTCATGTTTTCGCCAGCCTGGACATCACGCCCCGTCCGGCTCCAGCGCCGCGCGGCCGCTCACGGGATCGTCGTGGCGGCGGCGGGCTCGCGAATCAGGGCCAGGTATTCGTCGCGGAAATAGCGTAGCGTGCTGAGCACTGGGTTCGGTGCGGACTGACCCAGCCCGCAGAGGCTGGTGTGCTTGACCAGATCGCAGAGGGACTCGAGCTGGGCCAGGTCGTCGACCGTTGCCTTGCGTTCGATGATCCGGGTGAGCAGCCGGTGAAGTTGCACGGTCCCCGCGCGGCAGGGGACGCACTTGCCGCACGATTCGTCCATGCAGAATTCCATGAAGAACTTGGCGACGTCGACCATGTTCGTGCTCTCGTCCATGACGATCAATCCCCCCGACCCCATGATCGAGCCCAGCGCGACAAGCGAGTCGTAGTCGACAGGGGTGTCGAGCGCCTCGTTGGGGATACAGCCGCCGGATGGTCCGCCGGTCTGCACGGCCTTGATCTTGCCGCCGTCGGGCGCTCCGCCGCCAATCTCCTCGACGATCTCGCGGAGCGTCGTCCCCATGGGCACCTCGACCAGCCCCGTGTGCTTGATCTTGCCGGCGAGGGCAAACACCTTCGTGCCCTTGCTCTTCTCGGTGCCAATGGAGGCGAACCACTTCGCCCCCTTGCGGATGATCGTGGGAATGTTGGCGAAGGTCTCGACGTTGTTGATCAACGTGGGCTGTCCCCAGAGCCCGACGGCGGCGGGGTAGGGAGGACGCGGCCGGGGAACGCCCCGTCGCCCTTCGATCGAGGCGATCAGCGCGGTCTCCTCGCCGCAGACGAACGCACCGGCGCCAATACGCAGATCGACCCGGAAGTTGAGCGGCGACTCGAAGACCTGCGTGCCCAGTAGACCCAGCCGCCGCGCCTGGCGAATGCCTGTCTCGAGCCGGCGGATGGCCAGAGGATACTCGCCGCGGACGTAGATGTACCCCTGGTCGGCGCCGACGGCATAGGCCGCGAT
>JBMFUH010000960.1:0-2939 GCA_049966735.1 Isosphaeraceae bacterium | reverse complement strand
GCTGGTGGCGCTGGCGTCGATCGTCAGCAAGACCCTGCGCGAGGTCTGGATGGACGCCTTCAACGCGTTCTGGACCTCGCGCTTACCCGGTCTCAAATCGACCGCCGGTTATCCGGTCGACGCCGCTCGTTTTCGTCTGGCCATCGAGCCGCTTGCCCGAGACCAGGACTTGCATCCCGATCTCTGGTGGAGAAAGAAATGAGAACGATTGCAAAGCAACACGGGACAGTCGAACGCATTCCAGTGACAGCGGAGCGGAAGAACGTGATAATGGAGACCATAGATGTCTAGCCGGACGGCTTTGCGGCTTGGGCGAGGCAAGTGCTGCTGGGGAAGGCGAAAGAGCGAGCCAAGGGAAAGCAGCGTTGAACGTCGCTCACTTTGCTTGGAGCCGGCAGTGGCCAAAGCATCGCCCAACAAGGTTGATAGGCAGATCCAAAAGGCTGGACTCCCTACCAGGGGACGAGTTCCTTTCGATCCGAAGCTTGACAAGGACCGGAGGGGCGAGGACATCATCAGAAAGGCTCCGGTCCAGCACGGACCCCAAAAGGGAAAAGTGGGGTATGTCGACGTCAAGGGACGAATTATGGATCAAGGACCGAGCCCACGCAGGCGACCCTGACCATTGGGATGTCCAAGAGGATGGAGGCGGGGAATATTTCAGGGTCGATGTAAACAGCAACCCGTTGCCGTAGCTACTGTTGGGAATGATGGAGTGGGGAAATGGGGGACATCAAGTCGGATCAGACGACAACGAACACACACGAACAGAGCCTTGGACTTCTGGCCAACGGTTCGTCCGGTCCTTGGGATGTCTCTATCGACGAGACCATTTCGGGCAACGAGCGATGGTTCGCACAGATTGAGGGAACATCGATTTGCCTCTATTTCGAGCTTCCCTCGCTGGACATGATTCCAGAAGCGATCCGATTTCTCGCGCCACCTGCGGAGCGGGTGTGGGCACGCGCCGGTTCGTCAACAGTGAAGGGCGAATTGCTGATCAGCAAGCGTACCGAATTGCCGGTCCTGCTCGTCCGAGACGACGAATTCGAGGATCGGTTTTTCGTCGTCGTGGGGCAGCCTGACCGTCCGGTCGTCAGGTGCTCGCTCTCATCCAGCGCGGCACGAGACATCCTGGAGGCGTTGCGACAAGCGGAGAAGGATCTTCCTGGACGCACGCATCCAGGGAATAGAACCAATGGCGCAACGTATCACGGCCGGTCGGATATGCGCGCTGAGCCGATGGGATTCATGCCACTGTGGTCGTTCGCGGACGAGAATCTCGCCGATGCAAGCAGGCTTCTCAATTTCATGGCACGCTGCGATTTCAAGGATGTTCGCATCGAGAGCAGGGACTTCGAGTTCTTGAAGAGCCGTTTTCAGGAAGACAAGAGCGTTCACTATCGGTGGGATATTCGAAGCCATCATGTGCGGGAGATTGCTCGCTTTCTTCAGGTTCATGCCGCCCGTCTTAAAGCATTTCTGCGGGAACATGGTTTCGACCCTTCGAAAACGTATAATCCTAATAGTCGGCGAAGAGATCTATGGATTGATCAGAGGTGGAAGCGGTTTTGAGCCAGCGATCTCTTTAGGGGTGGAATACCAGGGGGCACGGGAACTCAAGGCAGGGCGAGCACGGAGTCGTCCCTCGTCACCCGCCAGAGCTATTATTCAGAAATGAGATTGCCGAGCGGCCTCGAAACCTACGAGCCACGCACCCTGCTCCGTGGGTTCGTCGAGGACTGACTCCCATGCACGACGGACTGCCCGTCGCCCAAGCTACCGCTGCATCTTCGATAGAGCGAACCTGCCGCTTCGTGGCCTATTTCCGGGCAAGGTCGTCAATTATCGGGCAAAAACGAATTTCCGGGCAAAGCAACACGCGGTCGTGCCTCGCTGGTGGACGACGGAAGGGCAGATTAGTCGGTGGTGGGAATGGCTTGTGGTGTGTTGGCGATTGATCGTCAACGTTCGCGATAAACGATCCGACCCTTCTTGAGATCGTAAGGGGTGATCTCGACGGTTACCCGATCACCGGGGACGATGCGGATGAAATTCTTGCGCATCTTGCCCGCGATGTGCGCGAGTACACGGTGGCCATTTTCCAGCTCGACCATGAACTGGGTGTTGGGCAACGCCTCAACAATTTTTCCTTCGGTTCGAATCGGTTCTTCTTTGGGCACTTGGATCTCCTGAAAGAACGAGCGCCGGCCAGTCCAGGAGGCGGCCGTTGCGGAAGGTTGAGCCTTCTCCGCTGGGCAGTATTCACGCGGTCGACCGGGCCCAGACGGTGGGTGGCCCGATCGTTCGCCAGCCGTCGGCCTGGAATCATCTCGCGCCCGCCCGGTGGAAACATTGGTTAGCATACACGATCCGGCCTGACTTGAACAGCGCCAGGAAATTTCGGTGGACTCATGTATCCGCCTGGGATGTGGTCACTGACCGAAATGGGGCAGGATGCCGGTGACCTTGAGGCGAACGAGGTGCACGCTGTTGACAGCGGTGATTGCAAGGGTCCTTGCGTCATGGCCATACCAGGCCAGGTTGGATGGACGCTTGGGGGTGGAAATAATGCCCAGGAGCTTGCCAGAAGGCTCGAAGACCCAGACACCCTGGGCCACTGCCACGTACACCCGGCCGTTCTGGTCCACCTTCATCCCGTCCGGGCCGCCCTTTTCCTCCGGATCGACAGTCGCGAAGATCCGACCCGATCCGACCTCGAGCGTGCCCGCTCTGGTCACCTCGAAGGCCCGGACGTGGTAGCGGGCAGTGTCGCACACGTAGAGGGTTTTCTCGTCGGGAGAAAACGCCAGGCCATTGGGTTTCTCGAAGTCGTCCGCGAGGAGTTGAGGCTCGAAGTGCCCCGCGCCGGTCGCCTGGAGCGCGTAGACTCCCTGGAAATGCAGGCTCCGCTTATCCGGCTCAACGCCGTAGGGGGG
>JBMFUH010000959.1:0-2947 GCA_049966735.1 Isosphaeraceae bacterium | reverse complement strand
GAGGCCGAAGCGGCGTTCGCGGCCCTGGTCCGGCGGCACGGGCCGATGGTCCAGCGGGTCTGTCGCGAGGTGCTCAAGGATGATCACGACGCCCAGGACGCGGCCCAGGCCACCTTCCTGGCCTTGGCGATTCAGGCCCGATCCATCCGCCGTCCCGGCTCGCTTGGCCCCTGGCTGCACGGAGTGGCGTTGCGCGTGGCGCGTCATGCGCGGGCCGACACGAGGCGGCGAAGGGAGATCGAGCGGAGGGCGGCGCGGGAGTCGGTCGCCCTCGAACCGGCCGCGGAGACGGCGGAAATCGCCAGGTTGCTTCACGAGCAAGTCGATCGCCTGCCGGGCCGGTATCGATCCGTGATCGTCGCCTGCGACCTGGAGGGCCTGCCTCACGCCGAGGCCGCCCGGCGGCTGCAACTTCCCGTGCGGACGCTGCAAACGCGGCTCTACCGGGGCCGGGAGCGGTTGCGGGCGCGCTTGGTCTGCGGCGGATTCACCCTCGCGGGAGCGGGGCTGGCCGATCTTCTGGGCGAAACGTCCCGGGCCGCCGTTTCCGTCGCCTGGACCGATGCCACCGCGCAGGCTGCGGCCCGGATCGCCGAGGGCTCGCTCGCACTCTCGGCCGGCCTGGTTTCGAGCCGGGTCTTGGGCTGGGCGAAAGGATTGGCCTACGGTCGAGCCGTGCTCCGCGCGGCGGTGGTGGCGATCGCCCTTTCGACTTCCGGTCTGATCGTGGGCGGGTCGCTCGTGCTGGCGAACCGGGACGGCGGGGAACCGCAAAAAGCGCCCGATGAAGCCCAGCCTCCGGCGAATACCCCAGCAATTCCGCCTCCGCCCGCGCGTAAGCCACAAGCGGGAAGCCCGATTGCCCGTCCGCTGCCTGATCCGGTGGAGCTTCAGAGGATTCTCCGAGAGGTTGCGCAGGAGGGGATGCGGCTTGCAAAGGAGAAGCCATTGCCGGGATCGTCGATGCTGGCCAAGATCGCCGAGATCCAGGCCAAGGTGGGAGATCGAGCTGGAGCTACCGAGACCTTCGACGCGGCGATCCGGGCAGCTGGCGGAGACGAGGCAACTCCGCCGAACGCGAACAGGCTGAGTTGGATCGGGCAGACGCAAGCCTCTGTCGGAATGACGGAAGCCGCTCGCGCAACGCTCTCGAAAGCGGCACGGGCGATCCCGATAGAAGCCGGTGATCTTGACAGGTGGCCTTCAACGCTCACGACGATGTGCCTCATCATCAAAACCCAGAACCGAGTTGGCGACCGGTACCACGCCAAGGAGAACCTGAAGCTGCTGGAGCGGCTTGAGGCAGACGTACTTCAAAAGTCCAAACCAATCTTTGAGGGTCTTGATCTATCTGAACTTGCCGGCGCCCAGGCCTCCGCGGCGGACTTCGATGGAGCCTTCGCCACTGTTGAGCGCTTGCGGAAAGGCGACCGTAATGCTGCGTACAAGGTCGGCGATGCCCTGGGCAAGATCGCCGAAGGTGTAGAGTTTCTCAAACCGCTGGAGATTCGCCGATTCGTCCGCCGCTTGGCCGAGGAGGTGGATCAGCTCAAGGACGCCTCCCAAAGGTATCCCGCACTGCTTGGCCTGGCCCAGGCCCAGGCATGGCTGGGAGATATCCAGGCAGCTCGTAAGTCTGCCCTGGCGATCGGCAAGGGTTCCGGTTGGACCGCTATCTACACGGCCTACGACGAGCGGCCATACGCGCTGCTCCGTGTGGCCGGCGTGCAAATTGGTGCTGGCGATCTCGCCGGTGCTCGGGAGACGCTCCGGCTCGGTTATGAAACCGTGAAGAAGGTTCCCTCGGTGCGACTTCTGGACCTCGGCGGGGGACAAATCGCCGCTGGCGATCTGGACGGGGCCTTGGTTTCCGCGAAGGGCATGAAACCGAGTGAGCGATCCGAGGCGCTCGCGAGAATCGCCCGGGCCCAGGCGATCAGGAGTTCGCCGGAACAGGCTCAGAAGACGATCCGGCAGGCTCTCGAAGATTTCGGTCTGAACCCGGAGAACGGCGCGGTGATCCATCCCAGGATCACATCCGCGGAAAACAGCAAGATCGCCCTGCTGCAAGGAATGGCCGGAGAAGTGGAAACCGCGCTGGCCACCGCGAGCGCTATCAAAGACCCGGGTTACCGACAAATGGGATTTGCCAACGTTGTCATGAGCCGGGCCCAGGCCGGCGACCCGGCCGAGGCGCTTCGTCTGGCTCGTGGTCTGAAATCTGTCGACGATCGCCGTGAGGCCCTTTTCGGGCTAGCCTGCGGCCTGTCTGACCGGCTCGAGCTGGAGCAGTACTGGAAGCAGGCGAAGGCCCCGCCGCACGGGCGCTGAGGGCGATGCCGCTCGATCGTCTTCCGCGAGCGTCCCGCCCATGTCTGTCAGGACTGCGGCGCGGCATCGCGCTCGGAAGGCGCGGTGGTGAAAATGAATTCGACTCGACTCTGCTCATAGTCGTCGAGTCGATCGAGTCTCTTCTGCCACACGATGTGTTGGCGATCGAACTCCGGCATCGTCTCGAATGCGGGCGAAAGAACCTCCATCACGACGCGGCCATGCTCCTCAGATTCGACCTCGACCTCCAGCTCAGGCAGGTCGATCTCCTCGAGGGCTTTCTTCACCTTGTCTCGGAATTCCATCACGATCTCCTCGATCTACGTGTCTGCCTCGTAGGGTCCGCTGGGCGGACCAAATGCCCGGGCCACAGGTCCGCACAGAGGACCCTACGGGAAGCCATCGACCCGAAAACCACTTCGGAGGTTGCCTTGAAAACGAGCTTGAATTTCATCGCGAATCGTCATCGGAGGCAATGGTCCCGCTTTGTGTTTCGAGTGCTCTGACCTCGACGAGGTTGTCGAAGAACGTCGCGCCGCCGCCCATGTCGCTGAGGGCCGAGGAGGTCGTGCTGTTCACGTTCGACCCGCCGGGGGAGAGCTTGCTCCAGTAGATT
>JBMFUH010000958.1:0-2951 GCA_049966735.1 Isosphaeraceae bacterium | reverse complement strand
GGGAGCGCTGGACGGAGCGCGACCGTGATGCCTATCGATGGGAACCGGGACGCGCTCACGAATCGTCGTCGCTCTCCTCGTCAAGAATCGCCACGCGGCCCAAGTGGGCTCCCGGCAGGACACGGTCGTCCTCCCGCACGAAGATCTTGACCAGGCGTCCAGTTGCCGGCGCGGGGACGTCAAAGGTCGCGGGGCCGGCCAGTACTTCGACCAGCCGCTCCCCTTCCCAGACACGGTCCCCCCGTGCCGCGAACCAGTAGCTCACGACGATCGGTATGTCCGAACCGGTTCCGAGGTCGGGCAGGATCACTGCCGCCATCCGCATGGCGAACCCCGTCACGCTGATTCCTGACCGTCGATCTTGATACGGGGAACCGCCCGGAATGGATCGATGCCCCGATCACTTCACCTTTAGCTTATCTTGACCCATCCACTTTGGCCAGACTGATTGCAGGGTTCAGAACCGCCCCTGCGCGGCCGGCAGGCGAGAGCCTCGTGCAAGAGCCCGGGAATCAGCCCCCTGCGGCACGTACTCCAGCACCACGTAGGCGTCACGCAGCCACTCTTCGCCAGGCTTCCCCGGCTGAATGACGTAAGTCCTTGTCTGCTTGAGTTCAAGGCCACGCGTAACCGCCGTGAGCCACTGCTGGAAAGCCGGAATGTCCTCTGGAAGATGATCGAACACGACCAGGCGCAGCGGGTGGTCGTCCGAGTAGCGCGCCAGGTCAAGCTCGACCGGTCGGTCGTGGGGGACGCGATTCGAGTACACCCTCTGATGAAACAGGTAAACGGCCGACATCCCGACCCTCCAGAGCTTGGACCGAAACGAGAGCTTCATGTCCGACTTCAGGCAGACCAGCTCTCCATCCCGGGCATATTCGGTCCAGAACCAGCGGGCGAACTCGCGCGTCCGCACGTCATCATGGGTGCGATAGGGCGTGGCGATATCGCGGACAATCAGTCCCATGCCCAGCATTCCCAGAATAACCAGAACCCCCAGAGGCACCAGCCAATGCAGCGTGGGTCGGCTGATCTGGGAAAGCAGCTCCGCCAGGCCCAGCCCGGCGAGAAGGCAGATCGCCGGGGCAAGATAGAGGGTGATTCTGGGTGCGCCCCCGTAGGGGTAACGGCCCAGGAAGGCCGCGAACAAGCCCAGTCCAAAGGGAGCGAGGAGGATGGCCAGAGGAGTCTTTCGCCCCTGGCGGTAGAGGGTCACGCCCCCGGCGAGCACGCAAAGGAACGTCACCGCGCTGGCACCATTCTTGTCGCCGACCGGGTAGGCCATCATCCGACCCGTGTGGATCTGCAGAAGCCAGATCGGCAGCATCCAGGGGCGATCGAGCGGAGGAAACGACTCGGCCCAGCAACCGTCCCGGTAGTTTTCCAGGATCGCCGCCGCCTGGAAAACCGCGCACGACAGGTAGACCGAGACGAACGCCGCCACCAGCAGCAGGTTGAAGACCATCCAACCCAGGCGGACCGCCCGCCGCCCCGACCGAATCACCGACGGTACCAAAGCCAGGCTGATCCCTCCGGCGACGAACACCACTGGATACGAAACCGCGACCAGGATCGGTGCCAGGCCGCTCATCATCCAGAGCCAGCGGCTCGATGCCGGATCGCGCAACCACTCCACGGCCATCATCAAAAGGATCAAGGAGGCAAGCATATCGGTGGCGTAGGGTTTGATCTCCGCGCCGTGGCGGACCAGGTAATACGAGGTGGCAAACACCGCAACCGCCAGCACCTGGGCCTGCCCCGACAGCAACCGTCTTGCCAGTTGGAAAAAGAGCAAAACCGAGAGAATGCTGCAAATCGTGGGGAAAAGCCGGAGCGTCAGCTCGGAATAACCCAGCGCGATCACGATCGTCCGCTCGATCGCCAGGAAGAGCCAAGGGGCAACCTGACCATAGTCGAGAGGACGGAGGAGATTGACGTAATCCCTGTCCCACAAGCTACATGTGAGAAATGCCTCGTCGTGCCAGATGGGGTAGTCCACGAGGTATCGCACCAGCCGGATCAGAATGCCCAGGATCACGAAGAACCAGATCCCGGCGCTCAACCACCGCTCTCGCCTCGCGAGGTTTCCCTGGCCCGCCGCGAGTGATGTCGTGGGAGTCCGCCCAACACGGGCCACATCCACAGCACCCATGCCGTCATTCCCTCAATCAAGCACGTGCCAAGTCTGGCGATTAGCGATGGGTTCGTTCGCCGCCCGCTTGTCTCGCGATGGCTGGGACCGGTTCTGGTCCGCAGGGTACGAATTCGAAGACGCGCCAGTACTCGATGGCCGAGCCACCGTCCACCAGCGTGACGGGAACCTCATAGACTTTTGTCTCCTTGAGGTCAAGATCCGCTTTCAACCGTGCCAGCCATTCCCGGATCGCCGGACCATCCTGAGGCTCACCAAAGAGGACGCAGCGCAAAGAGCGATCGGCTGAGAACTGGTGGTTTCTTGAGACTGGATCGTGCCGGCGAGACCGCGAATAGATCATCTGGTTGCAGAGATACCAGGCTCTCTTGCCCTGCCAGCCTCTTCCCCGGCCAACCCCATAATCGAGGTAGGAGCACGCAACGTCCGCATTCACAGACTGTTCCGTCCAGAACCGCCGCGCGAATTCGCGCACCTGGTGGTCGTAGAGCATGCGGTACGGCTTGAGGGAGCTGACAACTTGCGGAGCCACGCCCGCGGCGACCAGACACACGAAGAGCACCCCCAGGATCATCCCGCGCGGTCGCGGACGTTGAATGCGGGCAACGACCGATGTGCCCCCCAGGCCCGACAGCAGGCAGATCGACGGCGCGGCAAACTGCATGAGTCGTGCCTCGGAACCGTAAGGATAGACATGCAACGACGCCGCGACGAGCGCCAGTCCCAACGGGGCCGTGAGGCAGGCCAGGATCGACCGATCACCCCGCCGGCACATCGCCGCCACGCCAATCAGGCAGGC
>JBMFUH010000957.1:0-2953 GCA_049966735.1 Isosphaeraceae bacterium | reverse complement strand
GATCCGTCGCGTAGAAGGCCAACGTCGACTCCTCGGTGTGCTCGGCAAACCAGGTGGCGCGATGCGTGTAAATCCGCGGATCGGCGGGCAGGTCGAAGAGGAAGACGACCACCTCGATCGAGCCCCGGCCGGGCGGAAGGACCCTCACGTAGAGATCGCCGGTGTGCCAGTTGCGCAGGGTCTCCCGGATGTCGATGCCGTCGCGCACGCTCGTGGTGAACTTCTCGACGCGGGCAAGGTCCGAACCCAGGATGGCCTTGGCCTGGTCGCGAACATGACGGTGGAAGCTCTCGATCCGGTCGTCCTCGGGAGGCCAGGAACACATCCCCAGCGGGTCCCACCTCTGCCGCCAGCGTTTCCGCTCGCGCTCCACCGGACGAGGACGCAGCTCGCAGGTCCGCCAGAAGAGCGCCTGGCCGGGCAGGCGACTGACCATGAAGGCCGTACCGCATCCAGGAAGCTCGGCGCGGTTCACGCCCATCCGGAGCACTTCCAGGTAACCCTCATCCGCCGAGGAGTCGTCGCCAGGGGGCCGCGCATAGGGATAGGTTCGCGCCGTCTCGGCGATGGCCAGGGCAAAGTCGTCCCCCGCGGTTTGCTTGGCCGCAAGGACCAGGGAATAGAGGTCCGGCGTGAGCCGGCGATCGATCAGCGAGAGGTTGCGCACGTAACGGAAGAAGATCGAGAGCAACTGGGGAGTGATGCGCTGGGCGATCCGCGGATGTTCACGGCCCAGGCGCTGCCTGGCCTCGAGCACCATCTCCTTGATTCCGTCCACCGAGAGATTGTCGTCCGGCGTCAGCTCGCGCCGACCGCGCTCGTACAGGCCGGTGATGAAGGGAAGCTCGCCCAGCACGAAGAGCAAGGTTCGGGGATCAACTCCATATCGGGCCAGCGGAGCATAGAACTGCTGGGGTTCGGGCCGTTCCACGCGCCGATGATAGGCATCGCGAATCCAGGGCCAGTCCAGGAGCGAGCAGACGAAGAGAATGAGTCGGTGGCGGCTCTCCAGCTCATGGAGCCGATCGGCCATCCAGGCGATCCGGGATGTGTGCCGACCCGGCTGGGGCGGCGGAATCGCCGGCAGAAGCGCGGCGGAGAACTGCTCGGGGGTCACCCGCTTGAGGGCGTAAGGGTCGGGAAAGACGCCGCGGATCGCCTCGAAGCGAGGGGTCTCCATGTCGATGAACTCGCGGTTGATCCGCTCGCCGATGGCCGTGCGCAGGCCCGCGATCACTCCTTGGCAGGGGTCGATCGGTACATAACTGAATCCGGCCTCCTCTCCATCCCGGTCCACGTCCGGCTGGACGACCACCGAGATGCTCGGCAATCGCTCGACAGCTTTCTCCACGTCGTCCTGGAACGAGGAGGGCAAAGGGACGGCCAGGCAATCGTACGCGCGAGCCAGCAATTCCTCGCGGACCCGGATCGCGAAGTCGCCCGAACCGTGGATGATCGGCAAGACGCGAACTCGGGGGCTGATGGTCAGAAAATCGTCCGCTGTCCGCCGTGGCCGGTTCATCGTGTTCTCCGAGCGTCTTCCGCACTACCGTTTCTTGCGGCTCCCGTTTTCCTTGCAGTGTACCGCCGAATTCAGATGAGGGCGATGTGTGCGTTTCGGAAGCGATCCCCCAGGGCGCGGCGTGGGTCGGACATTCTTATCCGACCATCGCGCGCCGGGACCCCGACGCGCTGGCCCACCTGGGATACGACTGTCCGTACACATTGAAATGCGGCGGTGTTGGGCGAGAACTGTCCGAAAAACTCCCTCGTCGGACCATGAAGCAACCAGCGGCTCGAGAGCCTTCAGAACTCGTCTTCCTCGGCCTCTTCCGGCGCGTCGGGGTGCAAGGGATCGTCGGGGCTGAAGAACAGGTCGCCCAGGCCGAGCGGGGCATGCTGCCCGCCCAGCAGCCCGCGCTTGCGGCGGGCGAGGCTTTCCAGGTCCGTGGCCTCGTCGCCCAGCACACAGTAGAGTGCCTCGCGCCAGGCGGCGTCGCGGCCCAGCGGATGCGCCGGGTCCTGCGCCAGCCGCTTGATCGCGTACCGCAGGATGTTCAGGCCGTCTCGAGGGGAGAAATCGAGCTTGAGCTTGTGGGCCTGCTGCAAGAACTCGACCGTGATCGCCAGCAGCTCGGCTTCGGCGAAGGGCAGATGATACTTGAGGATGGCCAGCTCGTCGTCGCGGGTCGGAAAGCCCAAGGCCAGCGTGGGCTGAAGTCGCGAGAGGATGTAGTCGGGGACCTCGTACGTGGATTCGTCCTCGTTCATCGTCACGCAGACGCGGCAATGCTCGTGGGCGCGGATGGTGATGCCGGCCACGACGCTCTCGACATAGCGGCGATGATCGAGCAGCGGGGCCAGGCTGGCCCACGACTTCTCGTTCATCCGGTTCCCCTCGTCGAGCACGCAGACCCCGCCGACGAGCATGGCCGTGACCAGCGGCGAGGCGTGATAGGCGATCTTGCCGTTCTCGGCCAGCACCGGCGTGACCAGCAGGTCTTCGGGGCGAGTGTCGGCCGTGCACTGGGTGATGAACAGGGGCTGCTTGCGCAGTCGGGCCGCGGCCATGGCCAGCGTGGTCTTGCCGATGCCCGGCGGCCCCACCAGCCGAGGGGAGAGCGAGCGGTCGCGCGGATCGACGACCAGCCAGCAGGCCAGAAGCTGGCGCAACACGTCGTCCTGGCCGATCCAGCTCTGTTCCGTCACGTCGGGATCACAGAGGTGGAGCGTGACGCCGTCGATCTCCACCTGCTTGTTGGCGATATCCATGTTGAAAACTTTCCGGGACCTGGTGCGGGCATCGTCATCGCCCAATCCATTGCAACCTAGAGCGGTTTTCGGGTCGATAGCTTCCCGTAGGGTCCGCTGCGCGAACCGATCGCCGGGCATTTGGTCCGCACAGCGGACCCTACGATACGTGACGCGGGCGCAAGCCGACTGCAAACTGCTC
>JBMFUH010000956.1:1710-2965 GCA_049966735.1 Isosphaeraceae bacterium | reverse complement strand
TCTGGCGGAAAAGACAATTGATTTCTGGCGTCCTTGGCTATAAATAGCTATATATGGAGAGAGCGACGTTTGGTTCGCTTTCCCCTCTTTGTTCAGATGGTTGTTCCGGACGATCAATCGCATCGATCAGGATCCTCCTCATGGCTCGACGAAAGACCTTACCCGAGTCGCTTCGTGCCAAGCTCACGCTGGCTGAGCGGTTGTCAAGCTTGCGTCTGGAACTCTTTGGCGATCGCGGCGGCCCCGAAATGGCTCGGCGGCTGGGGATTCCGGTTCGAACCTGGTACAACTACGAGGGCGGGGTGACCGTCCCCGCCGAGGTGGTTCTCAAGATCATCGAGCTCACTTCGGTTGAACCAACCTGGCTGCTGCACGGCAAGGGCCCGAAGTTCCGCTCCCAGCCCCGTGCCGACCGGCCGGAGTTCGCGAGCAAACCCACCCTGACCGTGGGCGCCCTGCTTCGAACCGCCCTGGAAATGCTGGAGCGAAACGGCTCCGAGCATGGGGATTCTCAGGCGTGGGGTACGGATCCGGACTCCTCCGTCTCTGAGTCGGCACTCGCCGCCCCTTCCCGGCAGGAATGGCTCGAGGCTCAGCAAGAGAATCGGTGCATCGAGGTCAAGGACAACGCCATGGCCCCCATTCTGGCCGATGGCGCTCGTGTCGCGTTCTCGAAGGAAGAAGAGGCCCCCAGTCAACTCGACGGCAAGCTCGTCGTTGTTTGGCTGAAGAATCAACCGACCATCCGCTGGTTCCAGGATTGTGGCCGCTACGCCATGCTCCGCGCCGAGAATCCCGAAACCAATCCCCAGGAACAACTCGTGGATCTGCAAGCCAAGACGGCCAAGCCTCGCCTTCATCGCGTTCTCTGGATCGACACCCCTCATTGACGCGGTTCCCGCCCGCCAAAGACCGGTGCGTCGGGCTGGGGGGATGTTTCACCAGCTCAGGCTCTCGCCCAGGCAGGGCAGGACCAGAACCTTGCCATCGCCAATCCGTCCGGTTCGGGCCCGGCCGACAATGGCCTTGATGACTGCTTGCAGGTGCTCCTCCTCGACGAACACGGTCAACTGCACCTTGGGCAAGAACGACGTGTTGTACTCGCTGCCCAGGTACTGACTGAGCCGGTTCTTCTGCCGCCCATAGCCCATGGCCTCCCGCACGGTCCCCCCCAGAATCTCCACCGACTCGAGCGCCGAGAGCACCGCCTGGGCGCGAAACGGCTTGACAAGTGCCACCACCTGGACCGGTCGAG
>JBMFUH010000956.1:0-1700 GCA_049966735.1 Isosphaeraceae bacterium | reverse complement strand
GAATGCCGGACCGGACTCTCATCCGGGACCCTCGGTCTCTCAAATCCGTCCCTACTGGCTTCCATCCTGGCCTCTGGCACTTCCATCGCACCCTCGCAACTGGTTTTGCGCTCGCCCTCACATTAAGATTGAGGCTAACATGAACGGGTCGACTTCCGGAAGGGTGGGCAACATCGCGCGGAGAGATCCCGGCTCGCCAGGCACGATCCTGCGGCCGGCAAGGAGCAATTTCATGAAACGGGTGGTCACGGTCGTTCTCGGCGCGGGGCTGGTCCTGGTACTGGGGTGTGGGACCCAGAACTACGAGTACCGCCTCGAACATACGATCGAGAAGATGAAGTACCAGAAGCGGCTCGACGACAACTTGACCGGGGCGGCAACCAAAGGAACCCTGGAGCGGTTCCAGATTTTTGTCCGCCCACCCAAGGACATGGCACCGACCAAGGCGTTTCAACTCGCCGTCATCGAGCCTGGCAGGTTCGACGTCGAACAGAGCTTCATGGAGCCCGAGAAGCAAAGCCTGCACATCCTGGCACGTGTCAAGCAGCCCAAGACTCCAGGCAAGAAGGGAGCCCCCAAGGCGGAACAGACCCCGCGGGGCGACTTCACGACCGATATCGTCGATTTGCTCAGAACTGTGTACGCGGTCGAAATCAACACGGGCGACTTCAAGGAAGAAAAGCGAGGGGACAACAGCTTCAAGTACAAGATGCTGGACCTGAACGCCAAGAACGTCCAGATCTACCTTTATGGTTCAAAGTCCAGTCCCTACGAGGTCGCGCTCATCTTCGAGTACCCCAAGACTGAGCACAACTCCGTCAATCCCAAGATCGGCCTTTGCTTGGAGGCCTTTGCCACGGGACAGAAAGCCAAGCTCGCCTTTGCCGGCGGTGACGTGGAAGAAGAAGCCGCGCCGGAAGAAACCGCCCAGCCAGTCGCGTTCTGACTGGTTGTCAACAACACCTCAGGCCGGGACCGTCTGCCCATGCGCTCCTGGCATGGCAAGCTGAGCGATCGCGGTCAGTCACGACGACAAGACGGGAGACTTTCTCGTCTCGTCCCCCTCCTCCGTCGTTTCAGACGGTGAGACTCGAGGCGTGGGCCAGGCGATGGTGGCCTTCCTTGGAATCGTCGCTCGCATTGTCCGTCAACTCGTCCCGGAGAATGGTGAGATCGCGAGGCGCCTCGATGCCGATGCGTACCTGGTTCCGTTCCACCTTCACGATCGTGATCTTGATGTCTGAACCGATCATGATCGACTGCATGGGCTTACGACTGAGAACTAGCATCCTGACCTCCCTGGCATCCCGGTGTCATCGCGACAGCCGATGGACATCCTGAAGTGATTCGTCTGCATCTCTCCTCGAATTCGAGCGCGCTTCGGCGACAACCCCCTTAAAAAATTCTTAGAAAAAATCAGAGGCTCCTTTGTGAGCGCCACCAAGGTATCCCGCGGGAGACCGTATGGCCTTGACCGATGGTTGCGGCGCGGTGCGAGGGTTACTCGTAAGGTCCGCTGTGCGGACCGATCCCTAGCCGACGTCCACGGTCCGCACAGCGGACCCTACATGTAACTCCGGTTTCTCCCCACTCATCACTGCCCACTCGCCACGTCCGAAAATTCCGCGCAATTTTCCCATCTTTCCCCGGAATCATGAAATCGGCCCCTCGTTTTGGGGGATTGTACAAGTAAGGGGCGC
>JBMFUH010000955.1:0-2969 GCA_049966735.1 Isosphaeraceae bacterium | reverse complement strand
CAAAAGACCTTCTTCGGTAGGAAATCAGCCGCCTCCAGCCGCCGGCTCACTTCAAGACACTCCTCGACAATGGTCGAGTCTTTCACTTCTCCTCCTTTCCGCGACGGGGGAGAGTAAGTCGTGGCGCGGCCGTATGCCCGGATGATGCAGGCATGATCGGGTTCCAGACTGAGGGAGCCGTCGAGCAACTGGCGGGAGACGTCATGAAGCTTTTCCGCGAGGGAAAGCACTCCGTACTCCGGTTTCGGGAAAGAGGGGGTGATACCTACGAGGTTGCAGAAACCGTGCAGGAGGCTAGCCTCCTCGTCGAAATCGTTGAGGTGAGCACGCAGGTTCTGGACTTCAGCCTCCGCGTGCGTGAGCCATTCACCCGGCACGAAAGAGGCTACCACAAGAAGGCATCGAATCGGAGGGACCCCGGCGAGATGCCGCAGTTCCAGGGCGGCTTGCAGGCAGCCGCGAAGCTGGGCTGGCCGGAGCGGGGCTCGGATAATATCCAGCAGGACACAGGTATCAAGGAACAGAACGGGGAGTTCCGCCCCGAGAATCTTCTCTACAGCCTCATCGATTGTCGACATCGCGAGCAAGCGCTCCTGTCGCCGTTCGGGGAACAGACGGACTTGTCTGGGTGTCCTCGCGGTGAGCAACCGAGATGCATCGACGAAGGGGCCCGAGCGTCTCACCCGGCCCCTGTACTACTAACTTTGAAAATCTTGTACAGCGAACAAGAATTTGCAAACCCTGAATTGGTCAGAATTTGTGTCGCCGAAAACGCAACCGTCATGGGATCGTTCCAAACATGCCTTCCAACATGCACTTTCGATCTCATGACTCCACCTTTGGTTGTGGTCAGTGGCCGCGCTGTGGTCAGGTATCGGCTTGAATCGACTCAGCGACGAGAGCACTCGGGCTTGAGTAGGGCCTCTTCGATTTTCGCCTTCAGTTCGTCGGGACCCTCCACCTGGAGGACCAGGTCGTCGAGGGAAGACCCCTGGAGCGTCAGGCTGACCTTCCCAAGATTCTCCTGGCCGATCGCCCGGGTCACCTGATGGAGGACGAGGGACTCGACCTTCCAGCGTATCTCGAACTCATTGGCCTTGAGGAACTCTCCTAGATTAATCTCGCCCATCGTGCCACCTTCTCGGGGATTTCGTCGAATTCCTGGAGATCCTTGACACTGAAGCGCTGATCTTAACAGGCTTTGCAGTGGTTTTCGAGCCATGAATGCAATCCAACCATGGCCCGGATGATCCGAGCCCGCTGAACCGGGAGATGGTCCACCGCTGAAGAGGCACCAGGCTGATTCGCCAGAGATCGAGAGCAACGGTTGATTGTCCTCCGATTCGCCCTCCTCCGCCAGTGTGCTGGCTGACCTGCCCGGATTCCCGGTGCGGGCTGCGAGATCCCACTTTGGGGTGGAATCGTCGTTTCAGGAGGACCATGATGGTCAGGTTCACCACGAGGCAATCCGAGGATGTTTGATTCATGTCCGAGACGAACGCGCCCCTTTCGCTTTCCATAGTGGACTGGTTTCAGTCGCTGCTCAGGCAAGGGTTTCAGTGGCTGGTGGCTCTCTGGGAGACTCCCGGTGTCGGTCGAGCAACGATTTGCAGTCCCATGGTCGGGATCATCGCCGGGCTGGGGGCCGCGGCGTTCTTGGTATGCCTCCAGGGAATGTACAGCGTGGTACTCGGCGGCGTGCTCGACTTTTACATGCCCCACACTCTGGAAGGGGAACCGCACGTCGTGACTTACCCCCACCCCTGGTTCATGGTCTTGCTCGTTCCCACGTTAGGAGGATTGATCGCGGGCCTGATTGTCTTCACTTGGGCCCCCGAGGCGGAAGGAGATGGAACCGACCGCATGATCTGGGCGTTTCATAAGGGGGGCGGCATGATCCGCGCGCGGGTCCCGTTCATCAAGGCCGTCGCCTCGATCATCACGATCGGCACGGGAGGGTCGGCCGGCCAGGAGGGGCCGATATCCCAGATTGGCTCCGGATTCGGCTCGTATCTGGCTCGCGTCTTGAAGTTGCCTCCCAGTGAACGCCGCATCCTCATGCTCGCCGGCGCGGCGGCCGGCGTTGGCGCCATCTTTCGCGCACCGCTGGGTGGCGCGATCTTCGCCGGTGAGGTGCTCTACTCATCCACGGCGTTCGAGTCCGCGGCGCTCCTCCCCTGCCTGGCCAGCTCGATCGTGGCTTACTCGACGTTCGCCCTGTTCATCACGCCCAAACCCATTTTCCGCCTGCCCGACCTCACCTTTCAGGGACTGGCGGACCTGCCCTTGTACGTGGGGCTCACCTTGATCTGTGCGGCGTTCGGCTGGCTCTACGTCCTTGTTTTCTACGGACTGCGGGACAAGCTGTTCAAGCCGTTGCCAATTCCCCGGTACCTCAAGCCCGCGGCGGGAGGACTCCTGGTGGGAATCATCGCGCTGGCCTATCCCCAGGTGATGACCGGAGGATACGGCTGGGTGCAGTGGGGCGCGATCGGCATGCCGCCAATCATGACATTGCCCGGTGAACAGAGCTTCGTCCCGCACATGGGAATCAGCCTGCTCTTCACTCTCTGCGTGTTGAAGATCGTGGCCACCGGATTCACGCTCAACTCCGGCGGCAGCGGCGGCGTGTTCGGTCCGTCGATGTTGATCGGCGGCATGATTGGCGGCTTCTACGGACAATTGACCAACTGGCTGTTCCCGGCCGCTCATATCAACCCGGCGGCATACGTTCTGGTGGGAATGGGAGGCTTCTTCGCCGGCGTCTCCAAGACTCCGCTGACCTCGATCGTGATCGTCAGCGAGATGACGGGCTCGTACAGCTTGCTCGTTCCCTTGATGCTGGCCTGCGGGCTGAACATGTTGATCTCCCGGCGCTGGACGATCTACGAGGAGCAGGTCGCAAGTCCGATCGACAGCCCGGCCCACCAGGGAGACTTCGTGGTCGACGTGCTCGATCGGATCCAGGT
>JBMFUH010000954.1:0-2972 GCA_049966735.1 Isosphaeraceae bacterium | reverse complement strand
TGCCCCACCCATCATGCCGCCGCCACCCATGCCGCCGCCGCCACCCATGCCACCACCCATCCCGCTGCTCATGAACGGGCTCATCCGAACGGCGACCATGGTAAGCTGCATGATATCGGCCATCGTCTTGGAGTCGGGCGCTTGGCCGGTGAGGATGATTTGCGCGCCCACCTGGCGGACCTTGATCTCAGCGCCTGGGAAGGTCTGATTGATGCGCGTTTCCAGTTCCTTGGTATCCAGGGTGACGCGGACCAGAAACGAGATCGGGTGATTATCTTCGTCCCAGAGCGTCAGGCTCGTCGTGCCGTAAGACTTGCCGGAGATGTTCAGCACACGCCCCTCGGGCTGATTGGCCAGCAGCTCCACGTCGGCGACGTTCGGGTTGGCCATGACGATCTGGGTCAGGTTTTTCTTCGTTTGGATGATCCGGGATTCCCCCGCGACGATGGCGATTTCGGCCTCGGGTTCCTGGATCGGCAGGACGATCATCTTGTCGACGTCCTTGGCCACCTCGCTATAGGGCCGGCGCGGGGGCGGACCAGGGGGACGGCCGGGTATCAGCCCTGTCGTGTCACGCTGAAGCTGGATCAACTTCGGTCGAGGCGCCTCGGTCGCCGGGCCTCGACCGGGCATCGGCTCGATGGGAATGACCCTGGGCACGGCTGGCGCGGGGGCGGGCGGCGGAGGAACGAAGTCGGTTCCGGGCAGCGCGTCACCGGGCAGCGCGCCGGGATTGATGATCTTGGGCTCGAAGCCGCTCCCGGAAAACGGGGAAGGCATGCCCGCTCCTTCCTCGACAGGTACGAGAGAGGGGGCGGTGGCTGGCGCGGCCGGCCGCGCGGGGGCAGCCGGAACCCGAGCCGGCACGGCTGCCGGATTCGCCGGGTTGACCGGTCCCGGGACCGGGGCCATCGGGGTATTGGGCACTGGGGCCGGGGTCACGGTCTGGGCCGCGGCGGCTGCAGTCAAGAGCCAGCCGGACAATGCCAGGCCCTGCACAGACCGAAACCAACCGGGCAGCCCATGTCGGCCCTTCGGTGTTCGGGTATGGATTTTCACCGGCGACTCCATCGGCATTACCTGCATTCAAAGCTCGGGAAATGACGCAGTTTATCTAAGCAATCCGGCCAACATGCCTTCCTTCTCTCGCGTCGAGACGGTCCTGATGAATGTCACGGTTGGCCGGGTTGCTCCTGTTCTGTGGCATCATTCGGCATTTCAGGCGGAGCGGCTTGATCTGATCGAGGGAAGTTCCGGGATCTGGCATCTTGCCGCCGATTGAAGGCCAACTCCAAAATGGGTTTTCGATACGGATGATCTGGCGGTTGCACGCCGCGCCGCCATCAACGCTTGTGTGGGGAAGACAGAACGGGAATGTCGAGTACGCGCCAGGGATTTGGAATCGAGGAGTTGGATCGCGAGCTGGGAGGCGGGTTGCTACCGGGCACCCTGACGGTCGTGGCCGGCGCCACAGGCATCGGCAAGACGCAGCTCGGCCTGCGCTGGGCTGATGCGGGCGGGCGGACTGAGGGAGCCCGCGGGGTGATCTGCGACCTGACAAGTCGAGGCGATTCGCAGAATCACGCGGCCTACGCGCGCACGCAGTACAACTGGGAGATTTTACCGTATCCCCTGACCCCCTCGCCGTCGTTCGAGCAGGTCTGGGACTGGAGCCTGCCACTGGGAGCTTACTATCATCCCATCGAGCGGACAGGCCGGCGTGTCAGTAGAGCCGATCTCGATCCGGACGCCTGGCATGAATGGAAGGCCGAGCTGGCGAGAGTGTCGCGCTGCTCGGTTGGCTTCTTTTATCAGCATTTTGCCCGGGGCGTCCGACGGGTCGTCTTTGACGGTCTGGAACCGATGGAACGGTTCAGCGAGTCGATCCAGTACGAGTTTTTCGAGTACATCTACCATCACGTCCTGCGCAAGGATAGCGGCTGGGCGGCTCGCGAGTGGTTTCGCGAGCATTTCCGCGCGCATGCCCAGGAAGTGAGCAGGCATGCCTACGACCATCGGCGAATCGGCTGTGTTTACCTCTACACCACGCCCCAGGTCATGCTCGATGAGCTGCTCACCCTGCCGATCGGTCAGGGAGACATCTTCTCGGGCGCCAACACGATCATCCTGATGGGCCGCACCCGCGAGAACGGCCGGATGGGACGTGCGTTGGCAATCACCAAACATCGCGGCAGCGCCCACGGAGAGGAGATTCGACCCTACCGAATCACCGACAAAGGATTGGTGTTCGATTAACCGGCCTCTGGGACGTGGACGAGGCGGATTGAGATTTGGGAGACGACTGATGACAGAACTGGAGGCAGCGGCCCAGCCCGCGATGGATACCGAGCTTCCCCCGAGCCCCCAACCCGAGTTCTCGTGGGATTCCTCCGTCGAGGCTGTTCCCATTTCCAGGGGCTGGGACGCCGAGCCCTGCATCGTGGACTGGGACGGAACCGGCCGCCCGGCGCTCTTGGTTTCCAGCGGCGGAGGCTCGCCGGGGCGATCGCTCCGGCTCTACCGCCCTCTTGCCGATCCCGGATCGGGCGATCACCCTTGTTTCGATGGTGGAACTCCCCTGCCCGAGCTTCACGGCCTGCGCTCGCTCTGTTCGATTCCCAATCCTCGCCCCAGCCGTTTCGACCTGGTGGCGCTCAGCGATGCCGGACTGGTCCATCTGCCCAACTCGGGCACACCGCGAGAACCCTCGTTTGGACCGCGGATCAGCCTGGGACTGGGCCCAAACCTGGGCATCGACCACGCTCAAACCGTCCAGATGACGGCCGTCGACTGGGATTCCGACGGACTTGTCGACCTGCTCGTGGGCATTCACGACCTGGAAGGCTACTGGCCCGACGCCGACAGGCTTCCCGCGACCCAGATTGTCGGGCTCAACCAGCGAGCCGGACATCCCGGTTATGATCGCGACGGACGCTGGCGCGGCCGCGCCCCCGTGGGCCGGATCTTCTGGC